>JASFUT010000121.1:0-9150 GCA_050050175.1 Chromatiales bacterium | reverse complement strand
ATACGCGTGATCTGGGTGCTCAGGGTGAGCAGCAGCACCAGGATGGAGACGGCGATCACGCCGAGGATGATCAGACCGGCGCGCAGGCTGTAGTTCAGGCGGTTGCCCAGCTTGTTCTTGATGTCGATCTGCCCGAGGATGATGCCCTCGAAGGAGCTCAGGGCCCGCAGGTACTGCTGCTGGAGGATGGCTTCGTCCGTGCTGGCCTTGGGGTGTTTCGGTTCTTGCGCCATCAGGCGAGCTCCAAAGGGTCGTTGCAGGGCGCTTCTCCGCCGTCCCGAACAGGCGGTGCGAGGCGCTCGGAACGGCCGGGCGCGCCCCATGGCCCTCCCCGGGGCCTGACGACTCCCGGGCCCGTGCACGACTCGCCATGAGTGGGGCGATCTCTCGTTGCGTCGACGCGGGCCCGCGCCGGCCGTATCGTTCCTGTGTTGCGGTCCCGGCGGGACGGAGCCTGTCCTCACTCCCGGGAGCGATCACGCGAAGCCGCTGCCCGGGGGCTCCCTGTGCAGGACAGGGTGCGCCCGGGAGGGCCCTGGCGAGTGCTCCGCGCGTCTCGAGTAAGCCTAGCAGAAAACCGCGCGCCGCCCCGCCCGCGCAGCAGGCCAGGCGCCAAGCCGTTTCTCCCCTGGGGCAGGGGGGTCGCGGCAGTCGGCTCCCTCGAGCGGGAGTGCGCCTCCAGGGCCTGAAGGCATCCATTCAGGGCATAGGGCGACGCCCCGGCGCGGGATTCCGCATCGCCGGGGTCACGACTGTGCGGACATCGGCTGAACGAAGGCGACCCTCGGTCGCGGTCTCACGAGGGGCGGCTAATTTACTGCGCGGACAACCGAAACGCCGGTCCGGCGAGCCGCTCTGCCACCTCGGCGGCAGTGATCGGTCCGCTGAAGTAGTAGCCCTGCGCATTGGTGCATTGGTGCGCGGCCAGGAGCTCGGCCTGCTGGCGGGTCTCCACGCCTTCGCCCACCACCTCCAGGCGCAGCGCAGAGGCCATGGCGAGGATGGCGCGCACCAGCGCCTCATCCTCGGGGTCGTCCACGGCGTCCTGCACGAACGAGCGGTCGATCTTCAGCACCCGGAAGGGAAATCGCTTGAGGTAGCTGAGGGCGGAGTAGCCGGTGCCGAAGTCATCGAGGGCGAGTCGAATACCGAGGCGGTCCAGATCGGCCATCAGCTTCGATATCTCCGGATAGTCGTACAGCAGGAGGCTCTCGGTGATCTCCAGCTCCAGCACGCGGGGATCGAGCCCGGAGTCCTGGATCACCCTGGTGACGCTGGCGAGGAAGGGCCCGTGGGCGCGCAGCTGGCGCGAGGATATGTTCACCGCGAGCCTCACCGGCCCCTGGCCCTGCCAGTCCACCGCCTCTTCGCAGGCGCGGCGCAGCACCCACTCCCCCAGCTCCTCGATGAAGCCGGACTCCTCGGCGATGGGGATGAATCGGTCCGGTGGGACGGTGCCGAGCGTCGCACTGCTCCATCGCAGCAGGGCCTCGAGGCCGACGATGGCGCCGTCGTCCAGGCTGACTATCGGCTGGTACACCACCGTCAGCTCGTCGCGGTCGATCGCCCGGCGCAGCTCTCCCTCGATATTCAGGCGCTGCTGCATCTCCTCGTTCATCGAGGCCGTGAAGAACCGGAAGGCGTGGCGACCCGCATCCTTCGCCTGGTAGAGCGCGAGGTCGGCGTTCTTCATGAGGGTCAACGGCTCGTCGCCGTCCTGGGGGAAGAGGGCGAGGCCCAGGCTGGTGGATATGAACAGCTCCTTCTCGTCCAGGGAGAAGGGCGTGCCGAAGCTGCGCAGGATGTGCTCTGCCAGGATCTGGGCGGAGCCGGGCGCGCGAATGTCGGGACAGATCAGCAGGAACTCGTCGCCGCCCAGCCGGGCGACGGTGTCGCTCTCCCGGATCGTCTCGCGGAGGCGCCGCCCGACGACCCCCAGCAGGCGGTCGCCCGCCGTGTGTCCCAGGGTGTCATTGATTCGCTTGAACCGGTCCAGGTCGGCGAACACCACCAGCACGTGGCTGCCTTCACGGCGGGCGCGCTGGGTCGCCTGGGTCAGCCGGTCCAGGGCGAGGGCCCGATTCGGCAGGCCGGTGAGCTGGTCGAAGTTGGCCTGGTATACGAGGCGCTGCTCGTAGCTCCTGCGCCGCCCGATCTCGCGCTCGAGGCGGACGTTCTGCTCGCTGAGCACCTGCTCCTGGCGGCGGGACTCCTGCACGCGCGCGCTCAGCATGAGGTTGTGGGCGGTGACCCGCAGCAGGTAGGCGGCGCCCCCGAGCACCGCGACCGCCAGCGCCACCAGGGCGAAGAAGAACCCGGGGGACGAGAGCAGGCCGAGCCCGGCAGTGGCCGGATATATACCCATCAGCCAGAAGGGCGTGTCCGGCACCGGCGTCTTCAATCCGGCCGTCTCGTCCGGATCCGGGGCGGCCCCGGCATCGCCGCCGGGGCCCCCATCGGCCGGCGCGGGTCCTGTTCTCACGTCGAGTATCCGCTGGCCGTGGCCCACGACGAAACGGGCCGTGCGGGAGCGGCGCCCGCTGGTGATCAGACCGCGGTAGGCGCGGGCGTGGTCGACCCAGGCCACCAGCGTTCCCACGTAGCCGTCGTTGTAGGCGACGCCGGTGGGCATGAGCACCTCCGTATCGGAGGGACCCTCGACCACCGAGATGCCGATGGCGTCTTCCCCCCCCTCACCCCGCCAACGCTCGGGCGCGCGACCGTCGCGGGGAACGCGGGCGAGCAGGGTGCCGGACTCGTCGTAGACCGCCAGGTCGGTGTAGACGGGATCGCCCTCGATGCGCCTTCCGGCGCGCAGGTCCTCCAGCGCTTCCTCCATCCTGAGCAGGCTCGCCCGCAGCCCGTAGTCCATCGACATCCCGAGGTCGCGGTTGACGAAGTAGCTGCCGAGGGCCGGGGCCTTGCGCAGGTCGGCCAGGTCGTGCCGGCGCTCGGAGTAGAAGTAGCCCAGGGCGGCGGCCTGCTTCTGCTGGGTCAGCTCGATCTGCTCCCATGCCGCCGTGCGCAGCTGCCGCTGGGCGAGCCAGGTGGTTGCCAGGAGCAGGAGTACGTAGCCGAAGACCACGGCGGTTGCGACGACCACGGTGAGGTTGCGGAGCCGACCGGCACGCAGTTCCATTCGGGTGCCGCTCCCTGGCTCAGTTGCTGTCGAAGAACTCGGCGTAGTAGCGGAATACTGCAGGATAGTAGTGTCGCACCTGGGCCTGATAGGCGCCTGTCTCTCGCAGCCGCGCGTAGTAGCGGTTGAAAGCCTGGCGCAGTCCGTCCGAGTCTTTCCGGAACGCGACGCCCATCGCCTGCTCCTCCGAGATGGGACCGATGATCTTGATCTCGCCTGGCCATCGCTCCAGGGCGATCAGCGCGTCGGGCACGTCGAGCAGGGTGGCCTCGGCGTCCCGGTTGAGGATGGCGGGGACCATCTCGTTGAGCTGCCGCAGCTTGGGGAGCAGGCGCATTTCCGCGCCGGTCTCGTCCATCCGGTACAGGCCCGGGTCCAGGCAGGTGTTGGTGAGTCCCAGCACGCTGCGCCCGTCGAGGCTGCCCTTTACCACCCGGATGTCCCCTGGGAGCGAGCCCGTGGGCTCGATCGGCTGCAGGGACGAGTCGGCCCGGGCCACGAGCCAGACGGCGGTCGGGAAGGTGGGCTCGGAGAAGTCCACCACCTCTTCCCGCCAGGGCAGGATGGTCACGCCGTTGGCGAGCACGTCGCCCCGGATGGCGGTATCCTCCAGGTACTCCACCCCTTCATCGGAGCGGCGGACATGGCGTCCCGTGAGGTCTCCGAAGGCATGGCGCCAATCCGTCTGCACGAATTCGTAGCGGACGCCCAGGTGCTCGGCAAAGCCCCGCATCAGCTCCACATCCAGCCCGTCTCCGGCGCCGGTCACGAAGTTGGCGTAGGGCACGCCCAGGTGTCGAAGCACGCCTGCTTCACGGATGCGCTCGAGGTCGTCCGCCCTGAGTCCGGGGGGCAGGAGCATGGCGACGGCCAATGCGGTGCGAAGCAGGTGGGATATCCAGGGGAACCAAGGTGCAGGGACCGTCATCGCGGGCTCCGTGAGTCGTTTCCACAGGCATCCAGATCATGCCAGCCGGACGGGTGGCTGGGGACTCCGCTTCCTGATTCTAAGTGGTCGCAGGCCACTCCGCCACAGCTCAGCTCGCGCCCGCCTCAGGGCGCGGCGCCACGGGGGGGGCTGCCCCGCCCCTCCCGGTGCGGGTACGCTTCCCGGCCCCGGTCCATGCGACGGGTGGCCGTCCGGTTGGTCACAGAAGCCCGCTCAGGACGGATTCGAGCTCGTCCTCCGCCAGCGGCTTCGTGAGAAAGGGGAAGGCCGGCAGCTCGTCGTAGCTCTGCGAGAGGTCCCTCGGAGAGTAGGCCGTTACGAGCACGACGGGGACGTTGAAACGCTCGTGGATCATGGTCGCCGCATGAAGCCCGGTCATCTCCCCTTTGAGGCGCACGTCCATGAGGACGAGATCGAACGCAGAGCGCTCGCAGGCCTGGACCGCCGCCTCGGCGCTGTCCACCACCTCCGTAACCGCTCCGGTGATGTCCTCCAGCATCTGCTGGGTGGCCATGGCAGCGATGGCCTCGTCTTCGGCGATCAGGATGTGCTGCCGGGTCATCAGTGGCTCCTCGGAAATCGAATGGAAACGTGCACCCCGGACCCGTCGCGAACGCTCAGCTCGCCATCGAGCTGCCGGGCCAGGTCGCCCACCAGGCGCAGACCGAGGGTGGCTCCTTGGGCGGGCTCGGGCCGTTCGGCCATGCCGACGCCGTCGTCGGCGACCACGAGCTCGAGCACACCGTCTTCCAGCTCCTGCAGCCGCACTTCAATCCGGCCGGCCCTGTCCCCCGGGAAGGCGTACTTCAGGGCGTTGGTGACCAGCTCGTTAAGGATCAGACCGCAGGGAATGGCCTGATCGATGGGCAGCTGCACGCCCGGGGCCCGCGCGTCCCATTCGACGCGCTTCCCGTCATTGTACGAGCCTATCAGGTCGGGGACGAGGGTCCTCAGGTAGGCGTCGAAGTTGATGGCCGCGAGATCGTCGGACAGGTAGAGCCGCTCGTGGATCGAGGCCATGGACTTGATCCGGTTCCGGCTCTGCCGAAAGGCGTCCAGGGCCGCGGCGTCGGCGGAGTCGTTCAGGGCCCGCGCCTGGACATAGAGCAGACTGTTGATGAGCTGCATGTTGTTCTTGACGCGGTGATGGATCTCGCGCAGCAACACCTCTTTTTCCCGCAGAGACCCCTGAAGCCTCTCTTCCATTCGCTTGCGGTCCAGGGCATTGGCGACGATCTCGCCCAGCAGCACGAGCAGCCGGGAGTCGTCGCTGGTCCAGGTCTTGTGGGCGCGCACCGCATCGAAGCCGAGGAACCCGATCATCCGGCTCCGGGCCATGACGGGCACGTTGATCAGCGTCTGAATTCTCTCGCGCTCGAACTCTTCACGTTCGCGCGCCGCCTCGGGCGGCAGGTCGGCGACCCGGGAGACGTGGAATATCCTGCCGCGGCGCATGCGCCGCATCGAGTAGCCGAACTCCCTCGCCCGCAGGCGCTGGAGGTGCTGAATGTGCGGATCCACCCCGGACCGGCACCACTCATGGGTGTTGCTCATCAGCTCGCCGTCGTCGGACAGCTGGAAGACATAGCTGCGGTCCACGCCCGTGAACCGGCCGATCTCGCCGAGCGCGCCCGTGATCGCGTCGTCGAGCTGCGCGATGGGCACGTTGATGAACCGCTTGGAGATGCCGGAGACGAGCTGCTCCACCTGAACGCGATGCTCCAGGGCCGCGGTGGCCCGCTCGCGCTCGATCGCCCCGGCGATCATCTCGCCGACGATCTTGAGCACCTTCAGGTCGTCGGCGCGCCAGCGCTTTCGGGTGCGGACCGAGTCGAACCCGGCGAACCCCAGCACCCTGCCCCGGCAGGACAGGGGCACGCACACCAGGGACTGGACGCCCTGGCGCTCGAGCTCGCGGCGCTCGTTCCCGGCCTCCGGAGGCAGATCGCTGAGGCTGTCGCAATGCATTACCTCCCCCCGCCGGTGCTTGCCCATGCTCCATGCGAAGCGGGCGACCGGGACGTCCTGGAGCCGCTGCATGGCCGGGGCGATCCCGTCTCCGCACCACTCGTGCGTGTTCGACACGCGGGTCCCGTCCTGGGAGAACTGGAACAGATAGCTGCGGTCGACGTCGGCGAAGCGCCCGATCGCTCCCAGCGCCGCGTTGATCTCGTCGTCCAGGTTGACGCCGGAGAGGTCGACGAAGCGACCGGAGAGCTCGATGACCAGGCGCTCGAAGTCGGCAAGGTAGTCGAGCTCAGAGCCCCTCCTGTGCAGCTCGGCCTCGGCCCGGACCCTGGCGGAATCGTGATCGCTCATCGCAGCATCGGCCGGCGTTCCTGTCGGCGGGTGGGAATGGCGAGACCCCCGGGAGGGACACCCTGTCCGTCCGCGCGGGGCGGCCGCAGCGTCCCCGCCGCGCGCCCGTGCCTTGTCTCGCCTAAAGGGGGGAAAGGCCGCAGAATTATAACGGATTCCCGGGCGGTCGGCTGCGCACCGACGCACGTTCCGGGTGGGCGCAGCCCCGACGTGACGGGGCCGGGACAGGGCTGCGCGTCAAGCCTCGGCGCCGGGCCGCGACGCGGGGGACGGGCACCCGGGCGTCTCCTATAATCCTGCGGAGCGGACCCGTCAGCCGGCATGCCGGGCGTCCCGCGCGCGGGTGCGGAGCCGGTCGGGCATCCGGGTGCTGTGCCGTCCGTCGCTTGCGCGCCCGTCGGTCCGGGGGTACCGTGGGTCGGGCCGTGAGAAAACCTGTCTATGTTTCTGTTTGGAAAGCACTAACAACCGAGCACCAAGCGCATGTCCGCGGTGTCGCTGGACGACAAGACTGAGCTCAAACGGCATATCCTGCGTGGCGTCTACGAAGACAACGTGGGCATACGTCGTACCTCCGCGGGCCGCGATCGCGCTCCGGCGCCGCATCCCCCGCCGGTTGCGTCCCGTCAACCTGCTCGCCGGCCGCTGCTGGCCACCCTGCTGGTCGCGGTCGCCTTAGCTGCCGCGGCGCTGGGTCTGCACGAAGGCGCGACCCCCTGGCTCAAGGGGCTTGGGGTGGCGGAGCGTCCGGCCCCGGTTTCCCCGCAGGGGCCCGCGGGCGTGGCTCCCGGGCCGGAGGCGGCGCAGACCCTCGCCGATGCGCCCCATGGGCCAGGGCGTCCCGGGGCCGCCCCGGCGGTAGCGCTCTACGATATCGGTCGGGGCCCCGAGCAGTGGAACTGGCAGGTGGATGTCCCCCTCGACCCCCCCGCCGACTATGTGGCCTTCCTGCGGGACTCGAAGGTCCCCATCGCCGACCTGTTCGGCCTGGAGGTCCACACCATCGTGATCGATCCGGGTCACGGCGGCACCGACCCGGGCGCGACCGGTGCGGGAGGTCTGGAGGAAAAGGAGGTGACGCTGGACATCGCCAGGCGCCTGCGCGAGCGCCTCGGCGCCTATGGCAACATCCGTGTGCTCCTGACCCGCGAGGACGACAGCCGGATCTCGCTCAAGGAACGGGTGGCGTTTGCTAAGGCGCGGGGAGCGGACCTTTTCGTCTCGATCCACGTCAACGCCCTGCCGGTCGACCGCATCGCGATGATCGAGACCTATTATTTCGGGCCCCACCAGGACGAGCAGACCCTGAAGCTGGCCGAGCGGGAGAACGACGGCTCGGAGTTTGCGGTAGGCGAGTTCAAGGAGATAATCGCAAAGATAGGCGATACCATGAAGACCCAGGAATCCAAGGTCCTGGCGACCTCCATCCAGCGCAACCTGTTCCGGAACCTGAAACGCCGCAACCAGGATCTGGTGAGCTGGGGGATAAAGACCGCCCCCTTCGTCGTGCTGCTGGGGGTGGACGTGCCCAGCGTCCTGGCCGAGGTCTCGTGCATCACCAATCCCGACGAGGAGCAGCGCCTGGCGACCGAAGGCTACCGGGACGAGATCGCCGGGTATCTGGAGAAGGGGATCGTCGGTTACCTGCGAAAGAGCGCCCACGACAAAGAAGAGTCAACCGAGGGAGCATTGAAATATGCCGCAAGAGAAGAAATCGAGTAAGCCGGAGGACGTCCTGTACGTCGGGGTCGACCTGGGCACCTCCCGGTCCGCCGTCTCCGCGAGCAACGGACGGCGGGAATGGGTCCAGAGCTACGTGGGCTGGCCGAAGGATTTCGTGGCGCAGAAGATGCTCGGCAAGCGCGTGCTGTTCGGTGACGAGGCTCTGGATCATCGCCTGTCCCTGAGCCTGTTCCGGCCCCTGGAGAACGGGGTGATCCGGGAGGGCACCGAGCAGGACGAGGAGGCGGTGATGGAGCTCATCGGCCACCTGGTGGAGCTGGCCGAGCCCAAGCCGGGGGCCAAGATCTATGCGGCGGTAGGGGTGCCCGCGGAGGCGCTCAAGGTGAACCGGCTGGCGATCAAGCATGCCGTATCCCGGTACGCCGAGACCCTGATGGTGGTATCCGAGCCCTTCTCGGTGGCCTATGGGATGGGCGCGCTGGACAACGCCATGGTGATCGACATCGGCGCAGGCACGGTCGACTTCTGCATCATGCACGGCACCATGCCCACGGAGGAGGACCAGCGCAGCCTGTTCACCGCCGGCGACTATGTCGACGAGCAGCTGTTCAATCTGCTGAGCGAGCGCCATCCGGAGGCGGATTTCACGCTGAACATGGTGCGCCGCTTCAAGGAGGAGCACGGGTTCGTCGGCACGCCGTCCGGCAAGGTCGAGGTGCAGGTGCCCGTTCACGGCAGGACGGTCAAGCTCGATATCGCCCGGGAGCTGCGCAAGGCGTGCGAGAGCGTCGTTCCCGCCATCGCCGAGACGGCCATGGAGATGATCGCCAAGTTCGACCCGGAATATCAGGAGAAGGTGCGGAACAACATCATCCTGGCCGGGGGCGGAAGCCAGATGAAGGGTCTGCCCGATTTCCTCAGCAAGGAGCTCGCCGACTTCGCGCCTACCAGCTTCAGGGTGGTGGACGATCCCCTGTACGCCGGAGTGGACGGGGCCCTCGAGCTGGCCAAGGACATGCCCGAGGAGTATTGGGAGAACATGTAAGCCCCCCGGCCAGGT
>JASFUT010000120.1:0-9219 GCA_050050175.1 Chromatiales bacterium | reverse complement strand
TCGAAGACCTCCTGCAGGGTGAGCGCCAGCAGGCGTTTGGCAACGTCATCGCGCACCCCGGCCGGGGCAGCACTCAGCTCCTCGAGCGGTCGGCCGGCGACGTATGTCATGGCCAGCACCCTCTCCGTGCTCAGGTCGCGATCGACCGCGGGCATCACGAGCCCGGGAGTCCCTCCGAGCAGCGTCGAGTATTGCTGGAGCTGCCGGGCCTCTGCACGGTAGTCGGTCTCCGCGTGCAGCTGCTGCTTCGCTTCCGCCAGCAGGGGGTCCAGCGCGAACTCCGGGGGAAGGAGCCGGAAGATCCGCAGCAACCCGGCGACGTTGTCGATATCGCTGTCGATGCTGTCGCGCACCCCCGGATACTGGACCTTGATCGCAAGACGCTCACCCGCCCTCGTGGTCGCCTCGTGGACCTGGCCGATGGAGGCGGCGGCCAGCGGCGTGAACGAGAAGCGCTTGAAACGGTGCTCCCAGCCCTTGCCCCAGGCCGCTTCAAGCGCCGCTGCCACCTCGCCGAGCGGCATGCTGTGTGCCTTGTCTCTCAGCCGGGCGAGCACATCGGTGAGCTCCCGCGGCAGCACTTCGCCCGCCTCCATCGACAGCAGCTGTCCGACCTTCAGGGCCGCCCCGCGCATCTCGGAGAGCTTTTCCGCCAGCCGCCGGGCGTTCGACGGGGTCAGGAAGAGGTCGCCTGCGCGCGGGCGCCGCCCGCTCGCGAGCTGCCGCATGCCCTCGCCGAAGGCGCCCGAGGCGATCCCGCCGGCGAGCTGTCCGAGATGCAGCAGCCGCCGGGTGCGACCGAACGGCAGGGATGCAGACTTTTCCATCAACGATCCTCCGGGGGTTCGAGCACGTCGGCTCAGGCCGAGCGGCCGGGGCCCGAGTGGGGCTGGGCGGTCTCACAGGCCCCGGCACAGCGTCGGGCCATGCGCCATCGCGCGAAGGGCGCGTAGAGGCGGTCGAGGAGCGGGGTCAGATGCGACCGGCGCAGCAGTCCGGCCAGCCGCCGGTAGAAGGGAAGTCTCGACCAGATCTCCACGAATGCGAAAGCGCCGGTCCGCCAGTTGCCGTCCGCGCCCAGCACGTGCAGCCGCTCCATCACCTGCCGGTGGCTGACCCCGAGGTCGGCCAGAAGGCGGTTCTCCCGGGTGATGTCGGCCCAGATCAGCCGGTTGTCGGTGTCGATTCGCCGGTAGTGATCGATCTCCCGCCGGCAAAGGGGGCAGCCTCCGTCGTAGAGGACCAGCGGCCGGGCCGCGTCATCGCTGGGGGTTCTCATGCTGAATGCCTCGCCGTCGAGCGGATCAGGGACCGGCGCCCGGGCTCAGCCATCGAGCCTCGCCGGGGGGATGGCGTCCGCGGCCACGTCCAGAAGCTCGATCGCCAGCTCGACGCCGAGCTTGCGGTTGGCGTTTGCCACGGCGATCCGCACCGCAGTCGCGATGGCGAGGGCCTGCAGTATGTCGGAATCCCCGACCGGCTCCGGCTGCGACTGGATCTGTTCGAGGATCTGGCCAACGAGCCGCGACACCGCCTCCGACGACTGGGTGCCGGGATGCAGAGGAAAGTCGATATCGATCACCTCGCGGCGGGCTGTGCTCAGGTCGTTCGTAAGGTTCATGATCTCTCCCCCTGGGTCGCGGGCGGCCATGTCGGCCGCGGGATGCGGGCGCCGGGCGCTTATCGCCGGGCCTTACGGTAGACGTTAGACGGTTGTACAAGATTTGTCAATGCAAGAGCCCCCGCATACTCCCCGCGTCTCCGGACTTGCCACGGCTCGCCGGATGGCGCGCGCGACCGAGGTCGTGGCGCCATCGTAGGTCGATAACCGCCTCATTCCCTTGGGGTAGGGCCGCCCAGGCGCCCGTCCAGGGTGGCGGAGTGAGGTCGGTTGACCCCATGCTTACCCATCGCTCGATCGTCAGGTCGCGTCCTTGTTGTACAGGCCTTGCATAATTAACCCGGGGTGGCCATACTTCGCCTGTGCAGAATCTGCTCGACCATCGGCGAATCAGGAGGGTCTATGAACGCACATAAGGTACAGGGGGGCCTGCTGGGCCTGGCGCTGATCTTCGGCGGTCAGGCGGCCTGGGCTGCCGCTGACTGTCCGGCGACGCTCGATTTCGACAAGCGGGTGCTGGCCGGCGATCGGACCGTGAACCTCTGCGAGGCCTATGCCGGAAAGGTCGTGCTGGTGGTCAATACGGCGAGCAAATGCGGATTCACGCCGCAGTACGAGGGCCTCGAGGCGCTCTACCGCGACCGTAAGGCAGACGGGCTGGTGGTGCTGGGCTTTCCCAGCAACGATTTCCGCCAGGAGTACTCCGACGAGCAGAAGATCCAGGACTTCTGCCGGCTCACGTACAGCGTGCAGTTCCCCATGTTCGAGACGACCCGGGTCCGGGAGGGGGGCGCCGACCCGCTCTATCGGACCCTGGCCGGCCTCGCGGGGGAATACCCGAGGTGGAACTTCCACAAGTACCTCATCGGGCGGGACGGTCGCCTCGTCGGCAGCTATCCCAGCCAGACCCGGCCCGACGATCCGGATTTGGTCGAAGCGATAGAGAGGCTGATCGAAGAGCGCGGGTCCTGAGAGAGCCGGAGGCATGAGGGCTCGATACCGCGTCCGATGGCATGTCTCGCACCGACCCTGAGCATCGAGAGCGACCTGCGCCGGGTGGGGAGAGGGGTGTTGCGCCCGGCCGGCCCTGGCCCGACCGGGGCGCCCCGTCTGCAGGCCCCTCCGACATCAGGCGCCTGTGAGGCGCCGCGCAGGCGGTGGACGACGGCAGGCGCCCATGGCCCGCACCCGTGCATCGCCTCAGCCTTGCGGAGGCCGGCGGATCGCCCTTCGAGGGGCTGGATGGGCCGGATGAACCGGTGGCGGGCGACGTCCCGGCAGCGTGACGGCGATGCCGGCAGGGTCGAATGATGCGGGGTCACACCATAAATCAACAAGGGGTTTATGTGATTTTAAAATAAATATTGCTTATATCAAAGTTTTCTAATATACTCCTCTCCAATCGAGAACAAGGCGCTCCGTCAGGTTGGACTCCTCGATAACAGGCTTATGCCCCTACCATTACTCGAGGACATCCGACCATGAACAATATCGTAAAGTTTTCAGCCGTTGCCGCCCTGCTCGCCGCGTCCGCTTCCGCCTCCGCCTTCTGGGGCGGTGGTCCGGGCTCGGGCGGCTGGGGTGACGACTGGATGGGCGACGGCTTCGGCGACTTCAACATGAACATGAGCTCCAGCGCTCACGGCTCCGGCCGCGGCTATGGGTACCGCAGCTACGCGCCCTACTATGGCGGCTACGGCTACCCGTATGCGGCCGGATACGGCGCGCCCTACGGCGGCGGCTACGGCGCTCCCTACGGGGCGCCCTATGGCGGCGGTTACGGTGCTCCGTACGGTGCCGCTCCGACGGCTCCTGCCCCTGCCCCGACCAAATAGGCTCTGTCAGGACCAATCTGCGCCGGCACAGGGACGTGCCAAGAAAGCCGCCGCTGGCGGCTTTCCTCGTTCTGGAGGCAACCCGTGTCCCCCTGGTGCTCGGTGGAGCCGCGCAGGCTTCCCCGCGGCGCGCCCGACTCCGTCATGCCTCGTGCCCCGGCCCTTCGAGTCATCACCCGTTGCATGTCGCAGCCTCGTTCCGTTCGCTTCGGCCTTCGCTTCGGGCCCCGGCGCCGCAGAGGAAGGACGAGGGCCTTCTCTAGCGAAGTCAGCGGCCCCCCGGCGCCCTTCGAGAGAAGGCTCGCCGCGCTACTCCTCGAGGACGTACGTACCCGGCGCATCGCACAGGGGCGGAAGGCCGGTCTGGGCCTTGCCCATGGTTGGGGGCCTGACCTGCTCGCCCGAGCGTTCGGCCAGCCAGGCCTGCCACGTGGGCCACCAGGAGCCCTCGCGCGGCTTGGTGGCGGCCAGCCAGTCATCGGCCGCAACGTAGGGCTCGCCCTCGTGCTTGGTGGCGACACGGTGATGCCGGCGAGGGTGGCCGGGCTCGCTGATGATGCCGGCATTGTGCCCGCCGCTGGTCAGCAGGAAGGTCACGTCGGTGTCGGAGAGCAGGTTGATCTTGTAAACGGACTTCCAGGGCGCGACGTGGTCCCTCTCGGCTCCTACGCAGAAGATGGGGACGCGGATATCGACCAGCGCCGCGGGCTTGTCTCCCACGTAGTAGTGCCCTTCGGCCAGATCGTTCTCGAGGAACAGGCTTCTCAGATATTCCGAATGCATGCGGTATGGCAGTCGTGTGGCGTCCGCATTCCACGCCATCAGGTCGGTCATCGGCCTGCGCTCCCCCATCAGGTACTCATGGACGATGCGCGACCAGATCAGGTCGTTGGAGCGGAGCAGCTGGAAGGTACCCGCCATCTGCTTGGTGTCGAGATACCCCTGGTCCCACATCAGGTCTTCCAGATAGGCGACCTGGCTCTGGTCGATGAAGAGCATCAGCTCGCCCGCCTCGGTGAAGTCCGTCTGTGCGGCGAACAGCGTCACGGATCCGAGCCAGTTCCTGCCGTCGCGGCCGAGCGCCGCCGCGGCGATGGCCAGCAGAGTGCCGCCGATGCAGTAGCCGACCGCATTGACCGGCTGATCCGGCACGATCGTGCGCACTGCTTCCAGCGCCCTCATCACCCCCCGGTGAAGGTAGTCGTCCATGCCGAGGTCCCGGTCCCCCTCGGTCGGGTTCTTCCAGGAGATCATGAAGACCGTGTGGCCCTGGTCGACCAGGTATCTGACCATCGAGTTTCCGGGGGACAGGTCCAGGATGTAGTACTTCATGATCCAGGCCGGGACGATAAGTATCGGTCGGGCGTGGACGGCCTCGGTGGCGGGGGAATATTGGATCAGCTCGATCAGGCGGTTGCGGTAGACCACCTTGCCGGGCGTGATGGCGACCTCCTTCCCGACGCGGAACCTCTCCGTGCCCACGGGCGGCTGCTGCAGCACGGCCCGCTCCCAGTCCTCCAGGAAGTTCTGAAGGCCCTGCACCAGGTTCATCCCACCGGTTTCCATGGTGGCCTTGAGCACCTCGGGGTTCGTCACCGGGTTGTTCGACGGAGAGAAGACGTCGAGGATCTGCCGTGCGGAGAAGGCGACCACGTCTTCGTGGTGCGGGTAGACGCCCTCGATGCCGACCGTGGCGTTGTGCCACCACTGCTGGACGAGGAGAAAGCTCTGATACCAGAGGGCGTAAGGCGGCTTCCGCCACTCCGGCGCCTCGAAGCGGTGGTCCTGGGGCAGCGGCTCGAGGCAGCGTTCGTCCTCCCGGCCCGAGAGCAGCCCGACGGCGTAGGAGGTGAATCTCACGCTCTTGCGCAGGGCCTTCTTGAAAAGCTCCGCTTGCTTGCCCGGGGAGTTCGCAAGATGCACGGCCCAGTCCAGGTATGCGAGCATCGCCGATGCTGGAGAAAGCCCCCCTGTCAGCCGGCTTTCGCCGGCATGGAAGAACTGGTCGATCGGGCTGGCGTGATTTCCGCGCCGGGGGGTATCACTCATTGCCTTCTGCTCTCTGAGGCGTGCTCGCGAGGCCTGCTCCGGCAGGCCGCGCGCCTGCCCCGACCCGATCCGAAGAAACCCTGAGGCCCACGGTCATGCGGGCGGGGCCCCAGGAGCCGGTCCGCGATCCCACGGTCTCCGCCAGGCGTTGGGGATGGGTCCTGGCGTCGATCAGGCCCGGCCTCCCATGTCTCGAGTATAGGATTCGCTCCGACGGCCGACAGGGATTGGGCCCGGCCGGGCAGGCGCCGAAGCGGGTCGGCCGCCCGGGATACCCGGCGCCGGGAACAGGGGCTGCGCGTCGGCCTTGTGCGTCACCAGGGCAGCATCGCCCTCAGGGCATAGGTCAGCGTGGCGGTAACCGCCAGGCCGGCCACATAGAGGAGGGCGAACCAGCCCGCCCGGCGCCAGGCGACGCGGGGTCGATCCCCGCGGTCTCCCGGCTCAGTGGTATCCCGCATCCGCCTGGACCTTGCCGCGGAACACCCAGTAGACATAGGCCGTATACCCCAGGATGATCGGCAGCATGATCAGGGCGCCCACCAGCAGCAGCGCCTGGGAGTTGGGCGCCGCGGCGGCCTGGTGGATCGTGAGCCCGTAGGGCACCAGGTGCGGGAAGATGCCCACCAGCAGCCCGATGTAGCCCAGCAGGAAGAGCGCGACGCTCCACAGGTAGGGCGCGTACACCGCGCCGCCGCGCAGCCCTTTGATCAGCCGCCAGAACGCCAGCCCCGTCAGCAGTGGGATGGGGCTCAGCGGCAGCAGCCGGCTCCAGTCGACGTCGGGATAGCGCAGGCCCCAGCGGTCCGCCGCGGCGGTGTCCAGGGTCGGCACCCAGAGGCTGACCACCACCATCATCAGCATCACGACCAGCGCGGAGATCATGCCCATGCGGCGCGCCCACTCCAGCAGGCGGCCCTCGGTCTTGATCACCAGCCAGCCGGACCCGAGCAGCGCATAGCCCCAGACCAGTGCGCAGCCCGTGACGAAGCTGAAGGGCGTGAGCCAGTCGAACATGCCGCCCGCGAAGCGCCCCTGCTCCAGGGTGATGCCGTGCACCAGCGTCCCGAGGATCAGCCCCTGGGCGAAGGTCGCCACCACCGACCCCCAGTGAAACGCCTGGTCCCAGACGCGGCGCGCGCTGCCGGTGGCCTTGAAGCGGAACTCGAAGGCGACGCCGCGGAAGATGAGCGCGGTCAGCATGAAGCCAATGGGCATGTACACGGCCGGCATGAGCGCGGCATAGGCCTTGGGGAATGCGGCGAACATGCCGCCCCCGCCGAGCACCAGCCAGGTCTCGTTGCCGTCCCAGACCGGGGCCACGGAGTTCATCATGACGTCGCGGTCGCTGTCCTTCTCGGCGAACGGGAACAGGATGCCCAGGCCCAGGTCGAACCCGTCGAGCAGGACGTACATGAACACCGCCAGCGCGAGCAGCCCGGCCCAGATGGTCGGAAGATCGAACGCCATGTCTAGCTTCCTCCTTCGCCCGGGCCGGCGGTGCGGGTCATCCAGCCGGGCAGCGGCGGCTTGGCGCGCTCCGGGCCCTCCGGGCCCTCCGGTCCCTTGGCGGCGAGCTGCAGGATGAAGTAGGCGCCCGCGCTGAAGACCACGCTGTAGGCGAACACGAACACGATCAGGGAGGTGCCCACCGCCTCCGCGGTCACCGGGGAGACCGAGTCCGCCGTCCTCAGCAGCCCGTAAACGGTCCAGGGCTGGCGTCCCACCTCGGCGGTGATCCATCCGGTGATGACGGCCGCGAAGCCCGACGGCCCCATGAGCATCGCGGCCTTGAGGAACCAGGGCGGATACCGCCCACCCCGCCGCCAGGTCCGCCAGGCCCCGTACCAGGCCAGCGCCAGCATGAGCAGTCCGAGTCCGACCATGATGCGGAAGCTCCAGAACACTCCGGCCACGGGCGGGCGCTCGGCGGCGGGCCACTCCTTGAGGCCGCGGATGGTGCCGTCGGAATCGCCCGTGACGATCCAACTGCCGATGGAAGGAATGGCGACCTCGGCGGCGTTGCGTTCGGCCGCCGCGTCAGGCAGCGCGAACAGGATCAGGGGGGCATGTCCCTCCCAGGTCTCCCAGTGACCTTCCATGGCCGCGAGCTTGGCGGGCTGGTGCTCGTACACGTTGAAGCCGTGCTCGTGTCCCGCGACGATCTGCAGGGGCACGACGATCGCCAGGAAGCCCATGGCCATGTGCATCATCACCCCCGCGTGCTCGCGCTCGTCGTCCCTGAGCAGGTGGAAGGCGGCCACTGCGGCGACTACCAGGGCGGTGCTGACGTAGGCGGCCAGCACCATGTGGGTGAAGCGGTAAGGGAAGGACGGGTTGAAGATGACTTCCAGCCAGTCCCGGGCAAAGAACACGCCGTCCCGGATCTCGTAGCCGGCCGGCGTGTGCATCCAGCTGTTGGCCGCCAGGATCCAGAACGCCGAGATCAGCGTTCCGACGGCGACGATGCAGGTGGCCGCAAAGTGCAGGCGCGGGCCCACCTTGTCCCAGCCGAAGAGCATGATCCCCAGGAACGAGGCCTCGAGGAAGAAGGCCGTCAGTACCTCGTAGCCGAGCAGGGGACCGAGCACGTTGCCCGTGAGCTCGGAGAACAGGCTCCAGTTCGTGCCGAACTGGTAGCTCATCACCAGCCCCGAGACCACGCCCATGCCGAAGGACACCGCGAAGATCTTCACCCAGAACCTGTAGAGCCGGCGGTAGACCTCGCGGCCGGTTTTCAGCCACAGGGCCTCGAGCATGGCAAGATAGCTCGCCAGCCCGATGGAGAAGGCGGGGAAGATGATGTGGAAGGCGATCGTGAACGCGAACTGCGCGCGCGCGAGCAGGACCATGTCCAGGCCGTCGGCCATGCCTTCTACCTCCTGGTGGAGCTTTCAAACCGTTGCGGGCGATGCGGTATCCCTACCACTCTAGACCGGGATCGGCCCTGCTGCAGCGGATGCAACCCCGAATTCGCCCGGTGAGTCTTTGGCCGGTCGGCACCTCCCGGGCGATCGGGCGCCACCAGGGGCGGCGGATGCGGCGCGCGCGATCAGGCGGTCGCGATGGCCTCGGCCCAGCGCTCCATGGCGAGATTGGCGACAGGCATCGGCCCCTCCGCGAAGGTGACCACGAAGCGGTCGGCGAACTCGCACACGCCCATGGACCGGGGCCTCAATGCCATGGAGGCCGGGCCTGGCAGCGTCAGTCCGAAGCAGAGCACGATGCTCCGAGCGGCGACGATGGAAGGGTCGACGTAGCCGCTCTCCAGGGAGCGCGTGTGGGCATGGTGGTCGTAGACCGCGACGAAGCGGGCGAGCGGGTGCGCGTCGACCCGCTCCGTCAGGAAGCGCACTACATCGTCGATTCCGGAGAGGGTGGTCTCCGTCTTGCTCAGCTCCAGCGTGAAGACCGGGAGCGTCAGCTCCTGCACGGAAGTTTTCATCGAAAGGCCTCGAAGGCGGGCCCGGTCCTTGCCGGCGCCTGCGCCCACCTTAGAGGGCGCGCGGCGGGGCCCGCATTGAAATCTCTCAATGGCCGGAGGGCTGGCCGGCGCCGCAGGGAGGCAGCGCCCGCGTGGCGGCTCAGTCGGCGGCGACGCGCCTGAGGTTGGGGACGTCCAGCAGGAAGCGGTTGGCGTGCGTCTCCACGAGCAGGCTCTGGCGCTTGAACTCCGCGATGGTGCGGCTGGCGGTCTCGGTGGTGATGCCGAGC
>JASFUT010000119.1:0-9261 GCA_050050175.1 Chromatiales bacterium | reverse complement strand
CCACGGCGGTGACAATTCCCACCACCGCGGCCAGGATCACCGCCGCGAGGGTGATCGGCTCGATCCGATCCTCGCCCCCCACGGTCACCGTCTGATTCCACAGCGAGACCTCGTCCAGCATGCCGAGGGCGGGCAGCACGTCCTGCCAGATCAGGTACAGTCCCACCACCAGAGACCAGCCGATCAGCGCATGCACCAGCCGGCGGGTCTGGGTGTCGATCGCCTCGAGATCGACAGTCTCCTCGGGCGGAGGCGGCGGGATCTCGGCACTTGCGCCGGTTGTCTCCTGGGCGGCGGTGCGCGACGCCTCGCGGCGCTCCCGGGCAAGCTTGTAGGCCAGCCTGCGCCGCGTGAGCGCCAGCCAGCGGACGAACAGGTCATGCCCCACCACGGCCGCGAGCACCAGCCAGAGTGTGTCGACAAGCTGCCCGGCCAGCTGCGCGGCGGCATAGAAGTATCCCATGACGGCCAGCCCGACGAGGACCAGGGGGAAGGCCACGGCCGCCGGGTACCAGAGCCTGCGCGTGCGCGCGAGCCAGCCTTCGGGCCGCTCGACCACGTAGCTCTGCGTCACGCCCTTCTCCGGACTCAGCAGTCGCGCGAGGAACCAGGCCAGCGCCCCCATGATCACCACGAAGGCGACCCGGGCCAGGCTGTAGCGCAGGTCCGCGTCCCCCGAATTGGCGGCCAGGACGGCGATGAAGCCCGCCGGGATGGCCCAGAGCGCGAGCTCCGGAATGCTGCGACGCAGAAGCGCCAGGGTGGCCGGCTGCCACCGGAAGTGCGCGTCGCCGACGCCACGGGCGACCGTCAGCCAGAGGAACACGCTCGTGCCGAGCAATGCCGGAGCGATGGCGCGCAGGCCACGCCCCAGCGCCTGGGTGAACACCGACGCATCGGCCAGGCCTTCCAGCAGAGACCCGATCAGCCACACCAGGAACGGCCAGGGCAGCGCCAGGAGCAGGGTCGCACCCAGGGCCCAGATCGTCAGCACGTAGCGGTCGGTCTGAACCTTGCCCACGCGCTTGCTGATCCGGTCGATCGCCGCACGCAGGCGCCGCCGTACCGCGACCAGCACACCGAACAGGATCAGCCCCCCGACGAAGGCCGCCGGCGATCGACGGACCGCCTTGAAGAGGTCTTCGCCGGCCCGGCGCCAGTGTCCGGGATCGAGCAGCCACGCCGGGGCATCCATGAGATGGCTCAGGGTCTCCAGACCCATCGGCTGGGCGCTGGGGATCCACAGCAGGTGCTCGTCCAGGAGCTCGGCGTAGGCGCTGACCGTATCGGAGAACCGCTGCTTCGCCGCATCGAGCTCGGCCAGGGCGCGGACGTAGGCACCGTAATCGGCGGCCGCCTTCTCCACCAGCCGGCGCCGATCCTCGAGCAGGACGAGCAGCTCCTCGCGCAGGCGCCTGTGCTCATCCTCGGGCAGATTCGCCGGGGCACCCTCCGCGATGAGCTTGTCCGCGCGATCGGGCAGGTCCGCCAGGTCACGCCGCTCTTCCTCCAGGCGAACCTCGGCCAGCGCCGTCTCCGAGAGCTGGTCGCGCAGCTCGGCCATCTCCTTGCGCGTCTCGCGCAGCGCCGGCAGCTTGCGCCTCTCCTCCACCAGGATTCGGCCGAGGGTCTCGCTCAGCCCCCCGATCTCCAGCTTCTGGCGGGTGCTCTCGAGATCCTGCGCCAGCTGCCTGGTACGCTTTTCGGTCTGCTCCCGTCGCTGCGCCAGCTGCTCCAGGCCCTCCGTCAATCGCGCGGCATCACGCGCGAGCTCTGCATTGCTGGCGGCGAGCTGGCGCACGACCGGGCCCTTTCCGGCGGCGTCCTGCTCGGCGGCCACCGCCTGCGCCTTGGCCCGCTCCGTCTCGGCGCGCCTGCGCTCGTTGACGATGTCCCGCAGCAGACCGACCCGCTGGCTGGCCTCGTCCAGCTGACGGCCGACGAGATCGCGCTTCGCCCTGAGAAGGTCGAGACGGCCCGCGTGACTGAGCAGCTCCTGCTCCAGCATGCGGGTCTCCGCCTCGAGCGCGTCGAGCCTGGCCTGCCGGAGGGTGCCCCCCGCGCGGGTCAGCTCCGGCGCCTCGTCGGCGGGTGCGGGCGCCTCGAGGGCCTGCTCTGCCGCATCCCGCTCCGCCGCCAGGTCCGCGAGTCGCTTCCGCGCCTCGGCCGGCCGCGCCTGCTGGATCTTCAGGCGCTTGTCCAGATCGGCCAGCTGGCTCTCCAGGGCGCTCAGCTCCCCCTCCTCCTTGGCGAGGCGGCCTTCCAGGTCGGGGAGCGGCGCTTTCCGGCTGACCCCGATCGACTCGGCGCTGACCGGACCCGGCACCGATTTCGCCAGGTCGCCGCGCAGGCCGCGGGCCTCCCTGGGGGCGGACTCCACCGCCTCTTCGAACGCCTTGGCCTTCGACACGCTCGCCTCGGAGGCGTCGAGCGCCCGGAGCACGTCCCGGTAAAGGGACGCGATCTTCGAGCGCAGCTCCGCATCCATGCTGGCGGCCCCTTCGATATCGGCGATCCGGGCCTCGATCTCCGCCCGTGAGGGCCGGTCCGCCAGCTCCGCGGCGCCCGCTTCGTCGGTGGGCGACTGCGCGGGGACGTCCGGGGACGGGACGAGAAGGAAGGCCGCCAGAAGGACGACGGCCGGCAGGAAACGAAGACGCATCAACGCAATCTGTCCTCAGCGAAACGGTGGGCCGGCGGCGGCAGCGTCCGACGGGCTGTCGACAACCCCGTCCCTTCGGCAGCCTGGGTGCGGTATCGGACGTGCCGCCATTCTCGATCGCCGTCAGCGGTTGAAAATAACAGAAACCTTAAATAAGGCTCAGGGATGCACCGCTGACGGAGCCAGGGATGCGAATCGCATCTATCGGTTTCCGCGTTGAAAAGGGATACGGAAATCCCTCTTTCGACATGCCGCTAAAGCATAGTCCCGGCAGGCCGGAAAGGCGGCCCGGCGGCCATTGCGCAGTTCGACCGCCCGGCGCCGACGGGGTTCAGCACCCGCATCGGTGCCTGCGGACCTCAGCCGGGCCCGTCGGTCAGGGCCGCCACCCGCCCGGGCAGCTCGGAGAGCGTGGCGACCGTCAGGCCGGGCTCGAGGCCCCAGGGATCGAGCGGCGCGCCCGGGGTCCGCCGCAGCCAGGCCGCACGCATGCCGGCTGACAGGGCCCCGATCACGTCGAATCCGTTGGCGGAGACGAGCCATGCCTGGTCGCCCTCCGCCCCCGTCCGCCGCAGGAAGTGCTCGTAGACCAGGGGGCTCGGCTTGAACGTGCGGACCTCGTCCACGCTGATCACCTCCAGGAGCAGCTCCCGGATCCCCGCATTCCGCAGGACCTCTTCCACGGCGTCCGCCCGGCCGTTGGAGAAGGCGTAGCAGCGAAACCCCGCCTCCCTCGCCCGCTCGAGCCCGTCGCGGGCGTCGTCGAAAGCCGGCAGCCATGCGTAGGCCCCCATGAGCCGCGCCTTTTCCTCCCCGGAGGGAGCGACCCCGAATGCGACGCAGGCGTAGGCGAGCGCGTCGCTCGTGCACACCCCGAAGTCCCGGTACCTCTGCATGAGGCCGCGGCGGAACGCATACTCCAGCTGCTTCTGCCGCCACAGCCGCGCGAACGCGCCCGCCTGCCCGCCCAGCTGTGGCTCGAGCGCGGCGGCGATGCCGTCGGTGTCTATCAGGGTGCCGTAGACGTCGTATGCCAGAGTGACAGCCAAGGGCGCGCTCCCTTCGGCCGGGCCGGGACCGCGGCAACGGCCCGCGGAGCCCCGTCAGATGACCCGGGAGAAGCCCCGTACGGGCTGCTCCGCATTGAGGTAGGCGTCGAACGCCATACAGACGTTGCGGATCAGCAGGCGGCCCTTGGGAAGCACGTCCACACCCGTGTCTCTGACCGCTACCAGCCCATCGTCCTCCATCCCGCGAAGCCGCACCAGCTCTTCGGCGAAATACTGGTGGAACACGATCCCCCAGCGACGCTCCACGTCCGCGAAACGGAGGGTGAAGTGGCAGATCAGGCGGGTGATCACGTCACGGCGAAGGCGGTCGTCCCGGCTCAGCTCCAGGCCCCGGAACACGCCGAGCTCGCCCGCGTCGATGCGCGCGTAGTATTCCTCCAGCGTCTTCAGGTTCTGGGCGTAGGTGGGCCCGACCATGCCGATGGAGGTCACACCGATGCCGATCAGGTCGCAATCGGCGTGGGTGGAGTAGCCCTGGAAGTTGCGGTAGAGGGAGCCATCGCGCTGGGCCACGGCCAGCTCGTCGTCGGGGCGGGCAAAGTGGTCCATGCCGATATAGACATAGCCGGCGGCGGCCAGCCTCTCCCCCGTCATTTCCAGGATGTCGAGCTTCTCCTGGGGCTCGGGCAGCTCGTCTGCGTTGATCCGGCGCTGGGGCTTGAATCGTTCCGGGAGGTGGGCGTAGTTGAACACCGACAGCCGATCGGGACCGAACGCGATGATCCGGTCCAGCGTGCGGCCGAACGACTCCACCGACTGGAATGGGAGGCCGTAGATCAGGTCGATGCTGATGGAGCGGAACCCCCGCTGCCGCGCCGCCTCCAGCACCTCGAGGGTCTCGGCCTCGGTCTGGATGCGGTTGACCGCCTTCTGCACCGACGGGTCGAAGTCCTGCACGCCGAGGCTCATTCGGTTGAAACCGATGCCGCGCAGCACCGCGACCGTCTCGGCGCTGGCCTCGCGGGGGTCGATCTCGATGGAGTACTCGCCGCTGTCGTCGTCCAGGAGTCTGAAGTGGCGGCCGGTCACCTCCATCAGCTCGCGCATCTGGGCGTGGCTGATGAAGGTGGGGGTTCCCCCGCCCCAGTGCAGCTGCTCCACGGGACGCGTCCGGTCGAACAGCGCCCCCTGCATCTCCAGCTCCCGGTGCACCCGCTGCAGATAGGGCGGGGCCTTGGTGCGGTCCTTGGTGGCGATCTTGTTGCAGGCGCAGTAGAAGCAGACGGTGTCGCAGAACGGGATGTGAAAGTACAGGGAGAGGGGGTTTCCGGCCTCGTTCGTGGCGAGCGCCGCGGCCCGGTACTCGGCAGGTCCGAAACCCTCGTGGAACTGGACGGCCGTGGGATAGGAGGTATAGCGCGGCCCCGACTGGTCGTACTTGGCGATGAGCGACTGATCGAATACCAGTGACTGTTCCATAGGGTCTCTCTCGTGTAGACGGGCGGGGGCGGACGCCCGGCTGCCCGCCCCGATGCGCATCGGACCGGGCACCTTCAGTCGTCCTGCTCGTCGACCTCCAGCCCCTTGCGGTGGGTGTCGTTGATCTGGCGCAGGAGCGTGTAGAACGGGATCTCGTCCGCATTGGCGTGGGCGACGTCCATGAACGGAAGGTCTTCGCGCCCGAAGGCGTAGGTGCCCTTCTTCATGGACCCGTAGACCCCGTCGATGCCTGCCTGAAGCGGGTCGAGAAAATCGGGGAACCGTTGAAGGTCCTCCACCTCGAACTCGAGGCACTCGCGCAGGTCCTGGACCTCGAACACGGCCTGCTTGACCCAGTCCACGTACTCGTCCGCGCTCCTGGCACGCCTCATCGACATCGTTCACTCCACCACAGACGATTCGAAGACGGTTTGATGCCGGTCAAGCTGCTCCGCCGTCAGCACGAATATGCCCTCGCCCCCGCGCTCCAGCTCGACCCAGAGGAAGGGCACCTCCGGAAAGCGCGCGGCCAGCGCAGGGGCGCTGTGACCGACCTCGACGACGATGATACCACCGGGGCTCAGGTGTCCGGAGGCGTCGGCGAGGATGCGCGAGACGCTGTCCAGACCCTCGTCGCCGGACTCCAGCCCCAGGGCAGGCTCGCGCCTGTACTCCTCGGGCAGCACAGCGAGCTCCTCGCGGCCAACGTACGGCGGGTTGGAGACGACCAGGTCGTAGACGTCGTCCCCGGCCAGCGCGTCGAACAGGTCGGAGCGCATCAGGCGCACACGGTCCTCCAGGCCGTGACGCTCCACGTTGATGCGCGCCACCTCCAGGGCGGGCTCGGAGATGTCGGTGGCGTCGATCCGCGCGTCGGGAAACATATAGGCGCAGGCGATGCCGATGCAGCCGCTGCCGGTGCAAAGGTCCAGGATGCGCTCCACCCGGTCCGGCTCCACCCAGGGCGCAAACCGGCTCTCGATAAGCTCGGCCATGGGCGAGCGCGGCACCAGCACGCGCTCGTCCACGTAGAAGTTGAGATCCGCGAAGCGTGCCTCCTGCGTCAGGTAGGCAGCGGGAATCCGCTCGTCGATCCGGCGCCGGAACAGCCGCACCACCGCGTCTCGCTCCGCCGGCACCAGGCGTGCGTCCAGGTAAGCGGGTGGCAGGTCGTGCTCCAGATGCACGGCGTGCAGCACCAGGTTCACTGCCTCGTCCAGGGCATTGTCCGTTCCGTGGCCGAAGAACACCCCGGCCTCGCTCAGACGGCTCGCGCCCCAGCGCACCCAGTCACGCAGGGTGAGCAGACAGTCAATATCCGCGCTCATCGGCATCCATCATAGCCGACGGGTAACCCCGATCAGAAGTGATCTCCACTGCGCCCCGGGTGGTGGCAGCAGTGCCCGTCCGGTACTATCCGGAAGAGTCCCGCGGCCAAAGCCCTGTCGCCGGCCGCAGTGGCCAATCGCCGTTTCGTCGGACTCGAGCGGGGCTCAAACCGGACCAACTGCATTGAGCAGCCCTTTCCGAATCCTGCGTACGCTCAAGCTTCAGATCACCCTGGCCCTGCTGACGGTCATGCTGGTGTTCGGTCTCGCCCACTATTTCACCTCCATGGCGCTGCAGAAGCAGAGGGACAGCAACATACTGCTCAGCCTCGCCGGCCGGCTGCAGCTCACCTCGGAACAGCTGGCCACCCAGGGGATGAACTACAAGGAGAACGCGCCCCGCGACTACGAGACCTACCACCGCGACGTGCGACTCTACTACCGGGACCTGATGTCGCACGTTATGGCCTTCGACCAGATATCGGAGGCGTTCATGCACGGCAGCTTCGATACCGACCTCACCGGCATCCCGGGCATGGTGGAGCCCGAGCTCTCCGAGGAGACCTACGCGGCGGTCGATGATCTGCAGGCGGTGTGGAAGGACTACCGGAGCGGCCTCGAGGCGGCGCTGGGACCGGACCAGGACGAGCCCCGTCTGGAGTATGCCGCGGAGTACGTCATCGAGCACCACGACCGGCTCCAGAGCGCCACCGACGGGCTGATGAACGCCTACCAGGCGCAGGTCTCCCGTGAGCTGGCGCTGATCAACCTCATCAATCGCGGCGCCTGGCTTGCGGGCGTGGCGATGACGCTGGGCATCATCATCTGGTTCTACGTCCGGGTGCTCGGCCCGCTGGACCGGGCGGTGGCCGGCTTCCGGCGGGTGGCGCGCGGTGATTTCGGACACCAGGTCCAGAGCTTCGGCGACAACGAGCTCGCCTGGATGACCGAATCCTTCAATCGGCTCTCGAGCCGACTCGATGCGTTCTTCCGCCTGATCGACCGGATTCAGCGGGGCAGCGACCTGGAAGACGCGCTGCGGTTCGTCGCCGAGGAGTTTCCCGCCCTGCTCCCCCTGGACTGGGTGGGCGTGCTGTTCGTGACTGGCGACGGCAACTCGATCAAGCTCGAGCGGGCGTACCTCGACGGCCGCCCTCGGCTGGTACCCCATGCCCATTTCTCGCTGGCCGGGACGCTCCTGGAGAAGGCCATGCAGTCCGGGGAGCCCCTGCACATCCCGGACGTGCCCGGGACCGCCGCGTCGGACGATCGGTACCGGTTCCTGCGTCTGCTGGTGCGCTCAGGCGCCCGCGACGCCATCTTCCTGCCCGTGACCGAGCAGAGCCCCCTCCCCGGCGTCCTGGTGTTCGCCGCCCGCAAGGCTCATGCCTACACCCGCGAGCACCTGGAGCTGCTGACCAACATCGCCGGGCTCGTGACCCACACCTTCGGCCGAACGGTGAAGCTCGCCGAGCACGCCCGGTTGGCGGCGATCGGCCAGTTCGCCTCCGGGATCGCCCACGAGGTGCGCAGCCCCCTTGGGACCATCAGCCTGGCACTCGACTATTTCTGCAGGTCGGACCTTCCGGCGCCGGCCGCGAAGCGCGCCGCCCTGGCGCGCGAGGAGGCCGAACGGGTCGCCCGTATCCTGGAGGACATGCTCCTCTATGCCAAGCCCCTTACCCTCGATCTGCAGGTGCTGGACCTGGGAGCCCTGGTCGACGAGCTCATCCAGACCCACCAGGACCTCGCGTCCGGACGGTCCCAGCGCCTGGAAACCGCAGGGGAGGTGGGGCCGGCACCCGTTCTCGGCGACCGTGACCGCCTGTTCCAGGTGCTTCGCAATCTGACCCGCAATGCCTGTGAAGCGGCCCCGGACGGCAGCGTTATCCACTTCGTGCTTGCGCTGCATCGCGGGCAGGGCACGGTATCACTGTCGATCCGGAATCCGGGCGACCCGATCGCACCCGAGGTGCTCGATCGGCTGATGGAGCCCTTCTTCACGACCAAGGCCAACGGCACGGGGCTGGGACTGGCCATCGTGAAGCGTCTTGTCGACGCCCAGGGCGGGGAGGTGCGTTTCGAGTCAGATCGGGAGCAGGGTACCCGCGCCATCCTGACGCTGCCCCTGGCCGATTGACCAGGGAGCTGCGGCTCGGCCCGGGGCCCGATTGACCCGAATTGCGGGGGGCACTTCGGCGCTCGCTGTCTTTCGCGGGCCAACCCGCCTCCCCGGCCCGCGAATCGGGATGCGTCGCGGGCCGGGGCGGTCTTTCAGGCCGCGCTTCGAGTCTGCATCACGGCCTGGCGGGCGTCCTGCCGTTTCGCCGTGTCCTGCACCGAGCGCCGGCTGACCAGGTCGTCGAGCGTAATGCCGCAGAGAAAGTCGTAGATCTCCGCGCTGAGGTCGTCCCACAGGGTGTGGGTGAGACAGCGCTGGCCGGCGTGGCAATTCTCCCGGCCACCGCAGCGGGTGAACTCCACCCACTCGTCCACGGCGCAGATGATGTTGGCGATGGAGATCTCATCCGAGGGTCGCGCCAGATGGTATCCCCCGCCGGGTCCGCGGATCCCCTTCACCAGTCCCTTGTTTCGCAGGCAGGCGAACAGCTGCTCGAGGTAGGACAGTGATATGCCCTGATTACTGGAGATGTCTGCCAGTGTGACCGGGCCCTTTTCGCTGTGCAGTGCCAGGTCCAGCATCGCCGTTACGGCGTAACGGCCTTTGGTCGAGAGTCTCATGTCGTCATCCCCTTCTCAGTGGAACCTGTAATACCTATCC
>JASFUT010000118.1:0-9316 GCA_050050175.1 Chromatiales bacterium | reverse complement strand
CTGCACCTAGGCGCACGAGTGAAGCACTAGCCATCGCTAATGCGAGCGAGTGCAACAACGGTGCGGACCCGCCCAGGCTCGTCCTACGGAAGCCCCTCGCATGGGCCAATGCTGTGTTGCGCCCCTTGGCAATGGGATCACCATTCCCTGCGGGACGCGCCTTGCCTTGGCCCACGGGAGGGGCTCTGAAGCAAACGATTTGTATGGGACCGAGCACTAGCCTTTAACGAGTCCGCCCGCGGGGCCTGTTCCCCAACGGTGCCATTGCCCTGGCTCTTTTTCGCCATCCAGACCGTCGAGGCGGCGGTTGATTCATCGGGCGCGCCATAGGAATCAATCTGTTACGAGACTGGCATCGGTCCTGCAATCCATAGAGACAGACACCAGTGCCCGCGGTCGATCCGTCCCGGGCCGAACGCTTCTCGGAACAGGAAGCATGCCATGTCCAGTGACACGCGGAAGGCCGACGCGGGGGCAGTCGCACAAGGCCCGGGTATACGGCCCCAGAGAGCCGTGGTCGGCGTCTATGACACCCGTGCGCAGGCCGAGCGGGCGATCAGGATTCTGGAGGCCGGCGGCTTCTCCCTGCGCCGGCTGTCCCTCGTCGGAGAGGGCTACCACTCCGAGGAGACGCCCACCGGCTTCTACACCACCGGTGACCGGATGAGAACCTGGGGCGCTGCAGGCCTGTTCTGGGGCGGCCTGTGGGGTCTGCTGTCCGGCAGCCTGTTGTTCTCGATTCCGGGCGTCGGAGATGCCGACGCGGCCGGGCCTCTGATGCACCTCGCCCTCGCCGCTGCGGCGGGCGCACTCCTGGTCGGCGGCGTCGGTGCCCTCGGCGCTGCCCTCGTCGGCCTCGGGCTGCCCCGCCGGGCGGTGATCAGGTACGAGCGGCACATGAGGGCCGACCGGTATCTGGCCGTCGCCCGCGGCACACCGGACGAGCTGGAGCGCGCCTGCGCCCTGGTCGCGCAGGAGCGGGATCCCGGACCCGGGGGTGACGGAGGGCCGAGCGGTCACCGAAGGGTCGGATGGCCCACCCCGGTGAGCCGACCCCAGGAGAGGACCCCGGGGCCGCGTATCCCGGGGTGCGTCGAGGCTAAATGAGAGCGAGGTGAGACGATGGATATCGGGATGATCGGGTTGGGCCGCATGGGCTCCGGCATGGTCCGGCGCATCCTGCGCGCAGGGCACGGCTGCGTCGTGTACGACCGGTCCGAGGCGGCGGTGGAGGCGCTTGCGAAAGCCGGTGCGACAGCCGCTTCGAGCCTGGACGAGCTGGTCGAGCGCCTGCAGCCTCCGCGGACCGTCTGGCTGATGGTGCCGGCGGCGGCGGTGGACGATCTGGTGGACGCTCTGGCCCAGCGGCTCGCGCCGGGCGATATGCTCGTCGACGGCGGCAACAGCCATTACGAGGCGGACATCGCCCGAGGCCGGCGGGTCGGGCCGCGGGGTATTCACTACCTCGACGTGGGCACCAGTGGTGGTGTCTGGGGTCAGGAGCGCGGTTACTGTCTGATGATCGGCGGCGACCCCGAGGCGGTCCAGCGCCTCGCACCCCTGTTCGAGGCGCTCGCGCCGGGATTCAGCGAGCCACGGACCTCGGGGCGCAAAGGCGACCCGTCGCCCGCCGAGCAGGGTTGGCTGCACTGCGGTCCGGTCGGGGCCGGACATTTCGTGAAGATGGTCCACAACGGCATCGAGTACGGGGTCATGGCGGCCTATGCCGAGGGGTTGAACATCCTGCACCACGCGGGTGTGGGCTCGGCGGCGCGCGA
Source organism: Chromatiales bacterium (assembly GCA_050050175.1). Lineage (GTDB taxonomy): Bacteria > Pseudomonadota > Gammaproteobacteria > Chromatiales > Chromatiaceae > CAVQCX01. Next base: position 7,538 of record JASFUT010000118.1, on the reverse strand, counting down.
GGTCGACGCCGAGACGGCCCCGATGGCCGACCCCGAGGCGTTCCGATACGACATCGACGTGGCGGAGGTGGCCGAGGTCTGGCGGCGCGGCAGCGTGATCGCCTCCTGGCTGCTGGATCTGACCGCCGATGCCCTCTGGGGCGATCCGCATCTGGAGCGCTTCGCAGGCAGGGTGTCGGATTCGGGCGAAGGCCGCTGGACCGCCATCGCGGCCGTGAAGTCGGGCACCCCGGCCCCGGTGCTCGCCGCCGCCCTGTTCGACCGCTTCTCCTCCCGCGGCGAGGCCGACTTCGCGGACCGGGTGCTCTCCGGCATGCGGTTCGGCTTCGGCGGGCACCGTGAGAAGCAGGGCTGAGCAGCCGGACATTCCCCTGGCGTTCGCGCGCCCCCAAACCGCCGGAGTCCACCGATGAACGATACGCCCGTCGTCTCCACGCTGCTGATCCTGTGCGGCCTTGTCTTCATCGTCGAGCTCGGCACGGGCAATGCCCTTGTCGGGTCGCTGGCGCTCTGGCCCCTGGGTCTGCAGGGCGCCGGGTCGCTCGGCGGCTCCCAGTTCCGCCCCTGGCAGATCGTCACCTACGCCTTTCTCCACGGCGGCCTGCTGCACCTGGCGCTCAACATGTACGCCCTGTGGCTGTTCGGCGCGCCCCTGGAACGGCGCTGGGGATCGCAGCGGTTCGCCGCCTTCTATTTCATCTGCGTGATGGGGGCGGCCCTGATGCACCTGGCGGTGGCCGAGGTGGAGCTTGCCCACGGCGCCATGGCCTACCCGGTGGTGGGCGCTTCCGGGGGCGTCTTCGGGCTGCTGCTGGCCTTCGGCATGCTCTATCCGAACGTGGAGCTGCTGCTGCTGATTCCGCCCATGCCGGTGAAGGCGCGGTGGTTCGTCATCGGATACGGTGCGTTGGAGCTCTTCGCAGGGGTGACGGGAACCGCCGCCGGCATGGCCCATTTCGCGCACCTGGGCGGCATGCTGACCGGCTATCTGCTGTTGCGCGGGGGCAGGTCCTGGCTTCCCTGAGCCGGACGCTGAGTCTGCGCATACGCATGCACAGGATGCGCGCCCTTGCGGTGGAAGTGCCCGGACCCTGACCGGGACAAGCCTGGGGCCGCGCGGGGCCCGGTCCCCCCATGGGGGTTGAAGTGGCCAGCCCCCATCCCATGCCCGCCCCTGTCGACTGTCGCACGTCACCGCGGGCGCTCGGAATCGCGCCCGAACCTGCCAGCCACGCCGGGCGTGCATCCACGCCCGCCGGATCAGTGGCCGTGGGTGACCGCCAGGCGCTTGGTGTCCATGTGCTGAAGAGCGGCAATGCGCTCCTCCAGCGGGGGATGGCTCATGAACAGGCGTGAGAGTGCGCCCGCCGAGCCGCCCGAGATGCCGAAGGCAGCCAGGGCGCCGGGAAGGCCCGGGGCATCGTGGATGCGCTGCAGGCTCCTGAGGGCGGCGATCATGTTGTCCCGTCCTGCAAGCCGTGCTCCGCCTGCGTCGGCCCGGTACTCGCGCCAGCGGGAAAAGGCCATCACGATCATGCTCGCCAGAATCGACAGAAATATCTGCGCCACGATGGTGGTGGCGAAGTAGCCGATCCCCATGCCGCGCTGGTCGCGAAACAGGGCCCGGTCCACGACGAGCCCTACGACCCGCGCGAGGAAGATCACGAACGTATTGACCACACCCTGGATCAGCGCGAGGGTGACCATGTCGCCGTTGCCCACGTGGCTGATCTCGTGGCCCAGCACGGCTTCCACCTCGCGGGGGGCCATGCCCCGCAGCAAGCCGGTGCTGACCGCGACCAGGGCGTCGTCCCGACTCATCCCTGTGGCGAAGGCGTTGGGGGCGTCGGACTCGAAGATGCCCACCTCCGGCCGGCCGATGCGCGCCTCTCGGGCCAGCCGCTCGACGGTCTGGACGAGCCAGCGCTCGCGGGCATCGGCGGGCTCCTCGATCACCCGGACACCCATGCCCTTCTTGGCCAGCCACTTGGACAGGGCCAGGGAGATGAACGAGCCGCCCATGCCGAACAAGGCGGAGAAGATCAGCAGTCCCTGCAGGTTGATTCCGACGCCTTCGCGATAGAGCCACTGCTCCACGCCGAAGACCTGAAACACGACGGACAGCACCACGAGGACTGCCGCGTTGGTCGCGAGGAAGAGGAACACGCGCTTCATCATCTTGTCTCCTGCTCAAACGTCCGTGGAAGGTCTTTACGAGTCGCCAGCATCTACCGTGCCAGCCCGCCGGGACGGCGGCTTTCGGGCCCTGGCGTCGGGCTGGCGGGATCGGTGCCGGCGTCGAGGGGTGGCGGTCTGGCTCACTTGAACCAGGCCGGAGGGCGGCGGAACCTCGGGGCGATCCACTGGTCTTTCCCTACTGAAACCCCGGGAGTTCACCACAGGGACGGATCCGGAGGCATTCGAGGTCGCTGCGTGCCCGCGGCGCCGCACTTGGAACGATCCCTGCAGTGGTCTCCTCACACCCGTGATCCGGGCAACGGAATGGAGGGCGATTCATGAGCACCGCGCAAACCCCGGTCGAGCCTGAGCCGCAGGACGCCGGCGCCAGGGAGCAAGAGCTGCTCAGGAAGGAATTCGCATCGCTGCGCGGCCACGTGGAGCGTCAGATCCTGGGCCAGTCGGAGCTGGTGGAGCGTCTGCTCATGGCCCTGCTGGCGGACGGCCACCTGCTGGTCGAGGGCGCCCCGGGGCTGGCCAAGACCAAGGCCGTCAAGGCGCTTGCCTCAGGGCTGGAGGGCGACTTCCACCGCATCCAATTCACCCCCGACCTTCTGCCGGCGGATCTCACGGGCACCGAGATCTACCGTCCCCAGGACGGCAGCTTCCGCTTCGACAAGGGGCCCGTATTTCACAACCTGCTGCTCGCGGACGAGGTGAACCGGGCGCCGGCCAAGGTGCAGTCGGCGCTGCTGGAGGCCATGGGCGAGCGGCAGGTGACGGTGGGGCGCGAGACCTACCGGCTGCCGGAGCTGTTCCTGGTCATGGCCACGCAGAATCCCATCGAGCAGGAGGGCACCTACCCGCTTCCCGAGGCGCAGCTCGACCGGTTTCTCATGCACGTGCGGGTCGACTACCCCGACCTCTCGACGGAGAGGGCCGTCCTGCGGCTCAACCGCGAGGAGGCCAGAGACGCCGAGGGGCTGCAGCCCCGGCACCGGGTGAGCCAGCGCAGCGTGCTCGCGGCCCGCCAGGCCGTCCTGGACCTCTATATGTCGCCGGACGTCGAGGACTACCTGGTGCACCTGGTGCTCGCCACCCGCGACCCCGGCCCCTACGGCGAAGAGCTCGCCGGCTGGCTGCGCTTCGGTGCGAGTCCCCGCGCCACCCTGGCCCTGGACCGTTGCGGCCGGTCTAGGGCCTGGCTGGCCGGGCGGGAGTATGTGTCCCCCGAGGACGTCCAGGCGGTGGCCCCGGACGTGCTGCGCCATCGCGTGCTTCTTTCGTACGAGGCGGAGGCGGAGGGACGCACGTCGCAGGAGTTCGTCGAAGAGCTGCTCGCCCGGGTGCCGGTTCCGTGAGCGCGGCCTGCACTTGAGCCGATATGGGATAAGCGCTCGCCATGTCTGCCCCGAGTCCAACGAGCCCGCCCGATCCGACCGCCGTCGACCTCGCCGCGTTGATCGCACTGCGTCGCGAGGCCCGCCGTCTGGATATCGCCCCCCGGGGCAAGGTGCTTGCCACCCGCAGCGGCGGCCATCTGTCGCGCTTTCGGGGCCGGGGCGTGGAGTTCGACGAGTCGCGCGTCTACCAGCCGGGCGACGACCCGCGGAACATGGACTGGCGCGTCACCGCCCGCGCCGGCACCCCCCATGTCAAGCTGTTTCGCGAGGAGCGGGAGCGGCCGGTATGGCTGCTGGTGGACCTGGGGCCGTCCATGCGCTTCGGTACCCGCGTCGCCTTCAAGTCGGTGATCGCCGCCCGCGCCGCGGCGCTGCTGGCCTGGGCCGCCGCCGACAAAGGCGACCGGGTGGGCGGGCTGGTGTTCGACGAGACCCGCCACTTCGAGCGGCGCCCCGCGGCCCGGACCCGCGGCCTGCTGCCGCTGCTCAACGCCCTGTCCCAGGACCCGATCCCGGGAGAGCAGGGCGGCCACCCCTCCCTGTCCGCGGCCGCGCAGCATCTGGTTCATCTGGTGCGCCCCGGCAGTCTCGTGTTCCTGCTCAGTGACTTCCTCGGCCTGGGCCGGGGTGACGGCGCCTGGCTCACCCGTCTGGGCGCGGGCAGCGAGGTGGTGCTGGTCCACATCTACGATCCGCTGGAGGCGGCCGCTCCGCCGCCGGGCCGCTATCCGGTGACCGACGGGGTGCGCCGCGGCCTGCTCGACACCACCGCGAGTGGGAGCCGCGAGGCGTGGAACCGGCGCTTCGCGGATCATGTCTCGCTGCTGCGGGACCTGAGTCTCGCGCCGCCCGTGCATCTGGTCGCCCTGCGTACGGATCAGGCGGTGGGGGACACCCTGAGCCGGGGGCTGCGTCCGCGGATCGGCCGCGCCGGAGGCATGAGGTGAGCGAGGCGGCAGTCGATCCCCTGGCGGGCCTGCGCGGCTATCACTTGCCCGATCCCGTGTCCTGGTGGCCGCCGGCGCCGGGCTGGTGGCTGGTCGCGGGGCTCGCGCTGGGCGTGGTCGCCGCGCTCATCTGGTGGGGTGTGCGCCGCTACCGTCGCCGCGCCGCCGCGCGTGCGGCACTCCAGGAGCTGACGCGGCTGCGCGCGGCCCTGGCCGCGGACGACGACGGCGCCGCCTTCGCGCGCGGGCTGTCGAGGCTGCTGCGCCGCTTCGCGTTGGCCCGCTTCCCGCGACGGGAGGTGGCGGGGCTCGCCGGCGTGCGGTGGCTCGCGTTTCTCGACGCCCACGGCGGCGGAGGGCGATTCCGGGATGGCCCCGGGCGGGTCCTGAGTGATGCGCCCTACAAGCCGGCGGAGCGCATCCCCGATGCGGAGCTGGCCCTGCTGGTCGAGGAGTGGATCGCCCGGAACCGGGAGGTGCGCCCATGATCACCCTGGACTGGCCGTGGGCGCTTGCGGCGCTGCCGTTGCCGCTGCTGGCGCGTTGGCTTCCGCCGGCTCGCCCGCGGCTCGAGCGGGCGTTGCGCCTGCCCTTCTATCGGGACCTCCCGGCCCTGGGCACGGGAGTCGCTGGAGGCGGCAGAGGGCTGCGTTACACCCTCGCCTTGCTCGCCTGGGCCCTCCTGGTCCTGGCCGCGGCCCGGCCCCAGTGGCTCGGCGAGCCCGTGAGTCTGCCGGTCTCCGGCCGGGACCTGATGCTCGCGGTCGACGTCTCCGGGTCCATGCAGCAGGAGGACTATGAGCTGAACCGCCGTCCCGTGGATCGGTTGGCAGTGGTCAAGGCGGTGGCCGGACGCTTCATCCAGCGCCGGGAAGGAGACCGCCTGGGGCTCATCCTGTTCGGCAGCCGCGCCTATCTGCAGACGCCCCTGACCTACGACCGCGCCACGGTGCAGTCCATGCTGCGGGAGGCGGTGATCGGACTCGCGGGGCGCGAGACCGCCATCGGTGACGCCATCGCCCTCGCGGTCAAACGCCTGCGCGAGCAGCCGGAGGACAACCGCGTGCTGATCCTGCTCACCGACGGCGCCAATACCGCCGGCAGCATCGCGCCCGCGGACGCCGCCCGGCTTGCCGCCAAGGCAGGCGTGCGCGTCTACACCATCGGCATCGGCGGCGGGCCGGTAGGGGTGCGCACGCCCTTCGGCGTGCTGATGAGACAGGCGTCCGATCTGGACCCCGCGACCTTGAAGGCGATCGCCGAGGCCACCGGGGGCCGCTATTTCCAGGCCACGGACACGGCCCAGCTCGAGACCGTGTACGACGAGCTGGACCGGCTGGAGCCGAGCATCCGCGACACCCGCAGCTACCGCCCCATGCGGCCCCTGTTCATGTGGCCGGCGGGTGCGGCGCTGCTCTTCAGCATCGGACTTGCCCTCGGTGGTCTGCCGCGGCCACGGGCGGTCTCAGACGACGCACAGGTGCGCAGCGATGCCGCCTGAATTCCACTTCATCCGCCCCCTGTGGCTGGCGCTGCTCATCCCGCTGGCGGTGGTGCTTTGGCGGCTGGGTCGGGCGGGCGGCGGCGGCGACGCCTGGCGGGGTCTGGTGGACGCCCACCTGCTGCCCCGTCTCCTCAGCGACGACGGCAGCCGTGCCGGCCGCCTGCCGCTGATGCTGCTGGGGCTGGGATGGCTGCTGGGCGTGCTGGCCCTGGCCGGCCCGGCCTGGCAACGACTGCCACAGCCGGTGTACCAGTCCGAGCAGTTCCGGGTCCTCGTGCTCGATATCTCGCCGTCCATGAACGCCACCGACCTGCCCCCGTCCCGCCTGGCCCACGCGCGCTTCGAGGTGCTTGACCTGCTGCGCAGGACCGGCGACGGCCAGACCGCGCTTCTCGCCTACGGGCCCGAGCCCTACGTGGTCTCGCCGTTGACTTCGGACACCGAGACCATCGCCGCTCAGGTGCCGAGCCTGAGCACGGGGCTGCTGCCGGTCCAGGGCGCGAAGCGCACCGACCTCGCCCTGGAGGAGGCAGGGAGCCTGCTGGAGCAGGCTGGCGCCCCGGATGGCGAGGTCATTCTGGTCACCGACGGGCTGGCTCATCCCGCCGCGGCGCAGGAGGCGGCCCGCAATCTGCACGCCGAGGGCTACAGAGTCTCGGTGCTCGGGGTGGGAACCGCCAAGGGTGCCCCGGTGCCCCTGGGCGATGGCAAGTTCCTGAAGGATGACAAGGGCGCCATCCTCGTCCCGCGGCTGGATTCAGGTGCCCTGCGCGTGCTCGCCGACCAGGGCGGGGGTCGCTACGTTACCGCAGGCCTGGACGACCGGGATGTCGAATCCCTGATCCCCGCGGGGCCGGCACGGCTCGCCCGGGCAGTGGAGCAGGAGGGCACCCGGGCAGCCCAGTGGCGTGAGGAGGGCCCCTGGCTGCTGCTGATCCTGCTTCCCCTGGCGATGCTCGCCTTCAGACGCGGCTGGCTGGGCCCGCCCCTGCTGGTGCTGATCCTGATCCACCCGCCGGTGGTCCGGGCGTCCGCCTGGGAGGACCTCTGGCTGCGCCCGGATCAGCAGGCGGCCCAGGCCTTCTCCGCAGGACGGCAGAAGGAGGCTGCGGCGCAGTTCCAACGGCCGGATTGGCGCGCCGCCGCTGCGTACCGGGCCGGCGACTACCCACAGGCGCTGCAGTCCCTCGATGGTCTGGACGGTCCCCAGGCGGCCTACAACAAGGGGAATACCCTGGCCAGACTGGGTCGGCTGGAGGATGCCCTCGCGGCCTACGACCGCGCCCTGACCAAGGATCCGGACAACGCGGATGCCCGGCACAACCGCGATCTGGTGAAGCGGTTGATCGAGGAGAGACAGCAGCAAGATCAGCAGGGCCAGCAGGGACAGCAGGGACAGCAGGGTCAGCAGGGACAGCAGGGACAGCAGGGTCAGCAGGGTCAGCAGGGTCAGCAGGGTCAGCAGGGTCAGCAGGGTCAGCAGGGTCAGCAGGGTCAGCAGGGTCA
>JASFUT010000117.1:0-9328 GCA_050050175.1 Chromatiales bacterium | reverse complement strand
CGGTCCCCGCCCGGGGTCACGGACCCCGCCGCGGCCGAGCCTGGCGCAGAGGCCGCACCGTCCGGCGAAAGCTCGAGACCGGCGCGGTAGGCCCTGAGGGCCTCTTCGCGCTCCCCCAACTCCTCCAGCAGGCCTCCCAGCTCCCGGTACGCATCCGCGCCGGCGCCCGCGCCCGTGCTGGCCTCCAGATAGCTTCGCGCCTTCCCCCAGAGCCGCGCCCGCAGGCACAGCCGCCCCAGGGCGAGCAGGAGCGCCGCATTGCGGGGGAATGTGTCCAGCCAGCCCTCCGCCGCTGCCAGCTGGCGCTCGGGGTCGTCGGCCTCGACGACGCCGAAGAGCTCGATCAGCTCCTCGCTCCAGTGCTTGCGCAGGTGCTCGCGCAGCACGGGCTCCACCAGCCGGCCACGTCCCCGGGCCATCTCCCCGCGCACGTACTCCTGAACCAGCACATCCTCGTTTCGCAGCGCGCGCGGCAGCTCGCCCCAGGCGCAGGGCAGGCGCTCCGGATCGGGCTCCCGGGCGGCCTGGGCGAGAAGCGCCCGGCTGACCGACAGCTCCAGCTCCCTGAGACGCTCCTCCGGCTCCACCTTGCGGCGCCTGAGCTCCGGCAGCAGCTCGCGGAGCGCGCGCCAGTCTCCCAGACGCTCATAGAGCGTCTTCAGCAGCTTGAGGACGTACACGTGATGGGGCGCGACCGTGCGCAGGTGCATCAGGGTCGCGAGAGCCTGCTCCAGCTGCTGATGGGCGAGCTGCAGCTCCGCCTGGGTGAGGGAGACCGCCACGTCCGCCGAGGGCATGCTCTGATGAGCCAGATGGAGATAGCCGTCGCGGCGCTCGTGCGCCCCCTGCGCCTGGGCGGCGCGGGCCGCCGCCAGATAGTTGAGCAGGGGCACCTCCGAGTGGTGGGCAAGACGGACGAGGCTCTTCTCCGCCGACCGCCAGTCACCCTCGGCCAGCTCGACCAGCCCCCGTGTGAGCGCCTTGCGGGCGCGCATCGCCGATCGGCGCTCATGCCAGGCGTGGACCCGGCGCGGAAGGCCCCAGACCCTCGCCACGGAACGTACCAGGGCATAGAGCAGCGCGAGGGCGAGGAGATTCAGAAGAAGGAACAGGGCGAGACTGCCCTCCACCGTCCATCGGCCATAGCCGATCAGCACGTAGCCGCTCTCCCGGTAGACGATGAGCGTCAGGGCCACGGCCGCGATCAGGGCGAGAAGCGTGACGAGCAGGGACCTCACGGCTCAGAGGCCTCCGCGGCGCCGCTGTCCAGGCGCTGGCGCAGGGCGGCGAGAGAACGCGACAGGTCCGGCAGCTCGGGCCGGACGTCGACCGCCCGAAGCTCGGCGACGGCATCACGCAGGGCTCGTGCCGCAGCCGCATCGGGTGGAAAGAGCTCGGCAAGCCAGGCCCCGGCGGTGTCCAGGGCGGCCCGATAGAGCTCGGGGTCGGCCTGCAGCATGCCCAGGCGCGCGCTCTGGAGCTGCAGGCGAAGGCCCTGCTTGATGGAGGCCTCCTGCTCCGCGCTGAGCAAGGCCGTCATGGGACGGTCGTGCCGGCGTATCACGAGAAGCGCCCTGAGACCGGCGAGCCCGTCGCTCAGGGCGGTGCTCAGGGAGCGGTCCTCTCTCGGCGCCGGCTCATCCGCCTGGCGGGCCTGGGGCCGCTGACGCGGCACGCCTGGAAGCGACAGTCCGTCGACCTGCTCGATCAGACCGGAGATCCGGGCGGACAGGCCGGCCCTGTCCGGCAGCTCCGTGGCCCGCAGTGCCGCCTGATCCGCCGCAATGGCCTCCCGGACCGGGACCCAGGCGGGATCCCCGGTGGCGGCGAGGCGCGCATCGGCAGCATCCAGGGCCGCCAGGGCCGTTCCGACATCGCGCATCAGGCCGAGCCGATGGCTCGCGATCCGCAGCAGGTATTCCGCCTCGGCCACCTTCCATTGCTCGCCGGCACCCCCGAGGCGGCGCTGCACCGACGCCAGGGCGCCGCGCATCTCGGCCTCCCGCCGCGCAATGTCGGACTGCTCCTCATCCAGGCGCGCGCCCTGACGCTGAAGACCGGCGCGTTGGCTGGCGAGCTCGTCGCGCAGCGCCTCCAGCCGGGAGCCGAGTGCCTCCTGCTCCCGGGCGGTCTGAGCCAGGCCCTGGTCCAATGCGTGCAGCGAGGCCTGGGCCTGCCGCCAGTAGACGTAGCCGGCGAGCAGTCCGCCGGCCACCGCGAGGACCGAAAGCAGCGCAAGGCCCAGCGCCCAGCCGGCGGTACCGGCACGCCTGCCCGAGTCCTCGGTCGCGTCAGGCGCGACCTCGATCTCGCCGTCGTCGTGCAGATCTTCGCTCATGTCGCTCGCCCTGGGCCCGGTCGGAATCAGGTTGCCCGGCGTCGCCGCACCCAGCGGCAGAGCGCCTCCAGCACCTGGTGGTCGCGGGCGCCCTCCGACACGACAAGCGCCTCGCACCCGAGATCCCGGGCCCGCGCGGCCATCCGGGCGCTCACCACGACCAGGGGGGTACGGCGCAGCCTGTCCAGGCCCGACGCACCGAGAAGCAGCACGAGATTGGCGAGCACGTCAGCGCTGGTGGCCACCACAGCCTGCACGTCCTCGTCCCATCGGGCGAGCAACGGGGCCGGGTCCGCCTCCGGCACGGCGCGCCGGTACACCTGCGCATAGGTCACCTCGGCGCCGCGCCGGCCCAGCTCGACGGCCAGCAGCTCCCGCCCGCCCTCGCCCCGGACCACCAGGACCCGCCAACCCGCCACATCCTGCAGCGCCTCGCTCGCCCGCAGGCCTTCGCTGTCGTAGCGGCCTGTCTCCGGCACCAGGTCCACTGCGACCCCCGCCTCGGCGAGCGCCCGGCCGGTGCTCTCACCCACCGCGGCCACGCGGACTCCATCCGCGAAGCGGTCGGCCCGGCCCGCGAGCTCCAGCCCTCGAGCGACGGCGTTGGGACTCACGAACACCACGAGGTCGAAGCGCTCCGGGTGCATGAGATGGTCCCTGGCGGGACCGGGGTCCTGCGCCGGGCGGATCTCCAGGGCGGGGAAGCGCAGGGGCCGCCCGCCGCGCCCGGCGATCAGGCGGCAGAGGGGCTCGGCCTGGTGGGCGGCGCGGGTGACCAGCACCCCGAGGCCGCCCAGGTCGCAGTCGGCGCCGGGCTCAGGCGTGCCCACCCGCGCCCGCCGACTCGGCGTAGAGCCTCTCGAGGATCGAGCGCGCCCCGCGCTCGAGCAGCTCCTCGGCCAGGCCGCACCCGAGGGCCTCCGCCTGGTCCAGCGGTCCCCGGGCCTCCGCGCGGATCAGCCGGGTGCCGTCGGTCTCGCCCACGAGACCGCGCAGCCACAGCCCGTCCCCTTCGAGCACCGCATAGCCTGCGATCGGCACCTGGCAGCCGCCCTCCAGGCGGTGGTTCATGGCGCGCTCGGCGCGCACGCAGACCGCCGTGGGCTCATGGTGCATAGGCGCGATCAGGTCCGTGACACGGTCGTCTTCCGCGCGGCACTCGATGCCGAGCGCCCCCTGGCCGATGGCGGGCAGGCTCTCCTCCGGATCCATCAGCGCGGTGATGCGCTCGTGAAAGCCCAGGCGCATCAGCCCGGCGGAGGCGAGCATGATGGCGTCGAACTCCCCGTCGTCGAGCTTGCGCAGGCGGGTGTTCACGTTCCCGCGCAGGGTGAGCACTTCGAGGTCCGGCCGGCGCGCCATGGCCTGGCACTGGCGACGCAGGCTCGCGGTGCCCAGCCGGGCCCCCCGGGGGAGCGCGTCGAACGACGGGTAAAGATTGGAGACAAAGGCGTCGCGGGGGTTCTCCCGGTCCATGATGACGGGCAGATCGAACCCTTCCGGAAGCTCGGCGGGCACGTCCTTCATGGAGTGGACGGCGATATCCGCGCGGCCCTCGACCATGCCCTGCTCGAGCTCCTTCACGAACAGCCCCTTGCCCCCGATCTTGGCCAGGGGGGTATCGAGAATCTTGTCGCCCTGGGTCTTCATGGCGACCAGCTCGACCTCCAGCCCCGGGTTGGCGCGGCGCAGCAGGTCCGCCACGTGCTGGGCCTGCCACATGGCCAGCGGGGACTTGCGGGTGGCGATGCGCAGCGGCTGGGACATGGGGACTCCTCGGGGGTCGGTGCTCAACCATCGTAGCGGCGGCGAAGACCCGCCGCAAACCGCGCGCCGCGGGTCAGGCGCCGTCGCGCAGCCAGCGCCGCACCAGGGGCAGATGGCGGCGGCTGACCTCCAAGCGGTCGTCCCTGTCGCGCAGGCGCACGAAGCTGCGTCCGTCGGCGTCCCGCTCCAGGCCCGCCAGGCAGCGGTGGGACACGAGGGCGTTGCGGTGGATCCTGAGGAAGCGGTCCGCGAAGCGCTGCTCCAGCGACTTGAGCGATTCCTCCAGCAGGAGCTCGCCCTGCCCGTGACAGGCGGTCACGTACTTCTGATCGGCCCTGAAGTACAGCACCTCCTCGACCGGCACCCGCTGCAGCCCGCCGCGGAAATTGGCGCAGACATAGCCCTCCTCCCCGGCGCGCCGGGCGAGCGCGCTGACCTGTGCCCGGTTGAAGGAGCGGACCCGCTCGAGGGCCCTGGCCAGGCGCTCGGCACGCACCGGCTTGAGCAGGTAGTCCACCGCCTGCTCCTCGAAGGCGTCGAGGGCGTGCTCCGCGTAGGCGGTGGTGAATATCACCGCCGGGGGCGTTTCCTGGCGCGCCAGCGCCGCCGCCGCCTCCAGCCCGTCCATGTCGGGCATCCGGATGTCGAGCAGCACCACGTCCACAGCCAGCTCCGCGCAGCGTCGCAGGGCGTCGCGACCGGTGGCCGCCTCGGCGGCCACGTGCCAGTCGCCGTCGAGCTCTTCCAGCAGGCCGCGGAGCCGGGCCCGCGCGGGGGCCTCGTCGTCGACGATCAGTATGTTCATGCCGCCTCTACCCGCTCCGGTAGGCTGGTGTCGACCGCGAGCCAGCATAAGGGAACACAAGGTGCACCCGGTACTCCCCCTCGGACTCCGTGCTGGTCAGGTCCGCCGAGTCGCCGAAGGCGCCGGCCAGGCGCTCGCGTATGTTGTCGATCGCCAGGCGGTGTCCGGCGGCCCGCCGCGGTGCGTCGGGCGGCGGCGCCGGATTGCACACGCTCAGGCGGACCTTCCCGTGCCTGTACCTCCCCGATATGCGGATCACGCCGGGATCGCTCAGCCGCTCGATCCCATGATAGACCGCATTCTCGAGCAGCGGCTGGATCACCAGCGGAGGCAAGGGCGCCTTCTCCGGCAGCCCCTCGAGGTCCCACTCCACCCGAAGGCGCTCACCCATGCGCTGCTGCTCGATCCGCAGGTAGCCCCTGGCGAGATCGAGCTCCTCGGCAAGGGTGGAGAGCCCGCCGGTCTCGCGCAGGCTCGCCCTGAACAGATCCGCCAGATCGCTGACCGCCTCCTCGGCCCGCCCCGGATCCGTACGGGCGAGCGCAGCGATGGTGTTCATGCTGTTGAACAGGAAATGCGGCCTTATGCGCGACTGCAGCGCCTGGAACCGGGCGCGCGACTCGGCCTCCACCTGGCGCCGCCACTGATGCTGGACGTAGAGGTAGCGCAGCACCAGGGCTCCGGCGATGGCGCTGATGCCAAGGACCTGCAGCAGCACCCGTCCCTGATCGGCCGCAGAGGCCCCGCCGAGAAGGGCCCCGCCGGGCCAGGCGTGCAGCGACACCCCGGCCACCGCGAGCGCCACCAGCATCAGCAGGCACCAGGCGAGCACGCCGCCGGCCAGGGTCCCCAGCCGGGCGAACACCGGGCGCAGGGTGCACAGGAGCAACGCGGTGGCCAGACAGATCCACTGCACGATCAGGGAGCGCTCGCTGAGGACGTCCCAGAAGCGGTCGAGGCTCTCGGCAGCGGCCATCGCCAGGATCATGGCGAAGAGCTCCGCGGTGATCGCCACGACGAAGGCGGCCCGCAAGGTGCAGAAGTCGGGCAGAAAGCCCGTGCGGGACGCGTCTGCGTCCCGGAGGCTGGTGTTAGGTTCGCGCAAAGGTGTCGTCCGCCCCGGTCCGGGCCCCCTGATCAAACCTGCTATAATTCCGCGCCTTTCCGTCCCATCGACCGACGTCCGCCGATGACTGAGCACGACGCTCCCTCAAAGCCCTGGTCCGGCCGCTTCAACGAGCCCACGGATGCCTTCGTCGAGGCCTTCACCGCCTCGGTGGGATTCGATTGGCGCCTCTACCAGTATGACATCCAGGGCTCGATCGCCCACGCCCGGATGCTCGCGCGGGTGGGGGTGCTGAGCGAAGGGGAGCGCGACGCGATCGTCCTCGGGCTGGAGCGGATCCGCGAGCGAATCGACCGCGGGGAGTTCCCCTGGTCGGTCGCGCTCGAGGACGTGCATATGAACATCGAGGCCGCGCTGACCGCCGAGATCGGCGAGGCGGGCAAGAAGCTGCACACCGGGCGCTCGCGCAACGACCAGGTGGCCACGGACGTGCGCCTGTACCTGCGTGACGAGATACACGCCCTCCAGGCGGAGGTGCGGCGGCTGCAGCTCGGGCTCCTGGACTTGGCGGAGCGTGAGGCGGACACCATCATGCCGGGCTTCACCCACCTGCAGACCGCCCAGCCCGTGACCTTCGGTCACCACATGATGGCCTGGCTGGAGATGCTGGAGCGCGATCACGGGCGCCTGGAGGACTGTCGCAGGCGCATGAACGTGATGCCCCTGGGCGCGGCCGCCCTGGCCGGGACCAGCTATGCCATCGACCGGGAGTACACGGCGGACCTGCTGGGCTTCGACCGCCCCGCGGAGAACTCGCTCGACGCGGTGAGTGACCGGGACTTCGCCATCGAGCTCGCCGCGGCGGCCAGCATCCTGATGATGCACCTGTCCCGGTTCTCCGAAGAGCTGATTCTCTGGTCGTCCGCGCAGTTCGGCTTCGTGGAGCTGGCCGACAGCTTCTGTACCGGCTCTTCGATCATGCCGCAGAAGAAGAATCCGGACGTGCCCGAGCTGGTCCGCGGCAAGACCGGGCGCATCTTCGGCCACCTGATGGCGCTGCTCACCCTGATGAAGGGTCAGCCCCTGGCGTACAACAAGGACAACCAGGAGGACAAGGAGCCCCTGTTCGACACCGTGGACAACCTCAAGGGCTGCCTGCGGGTGTTTGCCGACATGGTGCCGGCGATCGACTGCAGGCGCGACGCCATGCGCAGGGCCGCCATGCTCGGCTTCGCCACGGCCACCGACCTGGCGGATTACCTGGTGCGCAAGGGCACGCCCTTCCGCGATGCCCACGAGGTGGTGGGCAGGGCGGTCGCCGCCTGCATCGAGCGCGGAATCGACCTCTCGGGCCTGTCCCTCGAGGAGCTGCAGGGGCTCAGTCCGGCCATCGCCGAGGATGTCTTCAAAGTGCTCACGCTGGAAGGGTCGGTTGCCGGGCGTCGCCACGTGGGGGGCACCGCGCCGGACCAGGTACGCCGGGCCGTCGCCCTCGCCCGGGAGCGTCTCGCCGCCGGATAGGCCGGCGACGAGGACAGCTGCAAAGCTCCTGGTTTCGTGCTAACTATTGCCAATCGAGTCAATGCAACGGTGCTCTCCGTGACAATGATCATGCCTTCAGATCGTCCATCGAGCCTCCGCCGGGCCGCGACCCCTTGCCGCCCGCCCGGCCCGGGCGGCACGCGCACCCCGGCGGGAGTGCTGCGTGGACTCGTCCTGCTGGCGGCCGCGGCCGTCGCGCCTGCGGCCGGCGCCTGGGAGATCGTCCCCACAGAAGGCCAGTCCGTGGAGCAGATGGAGCGGGATCAGGCGGAATGCACCGCCATGGCGCGGGAAGCCACGGGCACCTCCGAAGGCTCCCTGCGGATATCCGAGGTGCTCATCGGGACGGACGAGCCGATCGAGGCTGCGGCCGGCGACGGGCGCACGGGCGGGCGCGCCGGGCTCTTCGGCGGCCTGCATCACGGCGAGCCCGAGCCCGTGGAGGCACCGGAGCCGCGCCAGGCCGCCGAGGCCACCCGGAGCGAGAGCGATCTCGAGCGCGCCTACGCGGCCTGCCTCCGGGCCCGAGGCTATTCCGTGAAGCGACTACCCTGAGGAGATCTATGTGTCCAAGCTGAAGATGCTGACCCTGGCTGTCGCCTGGGTGGCTGCGGGCTCCGCGGCCGCCGCGGCCGACCCCTTCGCCGAGAGCGACATCCTGCTCTGTGCCGTAGCGGACGCCACCGTGTGCGAGGGCGGAGGACGCTGCGAGCCCACCACGCCTGAGGAGGTCAGCTTCGCCCGCTTCGCGCGGGTGAACCTCAAGGACCGGGAGATGCGATCGATCTGGCCCGCCGAGCTCGACCGGGCCACGCTGATCGAGCAGCTCATCGAGTCGGAGGCCCTCATCATCATGCAGGGGATCGACGACGACATCGCCTGGACATTCACCATCGAGAAGCCGTCGGGCGAGTTCGTCGCGGCCGCCTCGGGCACGGGGGCCGTGTACGTGCTCAGCGGCACCTGCATGCCGCAGCTTCCCCAGTAGAACCGGGCTCGAGCAGCGTTCCGGGCCCGCAGCCCCGCTGCGGGGCTGGGCGGCTACCTCAGCCCCCGTCGCGCCCCTGCCTCCAGCGGACCAGGGCATTCAGTACCATCCCCACGACGAAGGCGGCGCCCACGCTCCAGATCGCCGTGGCCGCCGTAGCCACCAGCACGAGCCCTTCGCCGGGCCGCCCGCGGTGGCGCAGCGCGCTGCGCGCCAGCGCCAGGCCCGCGAGCAGCAGCATCACGCCCAGGACGGCGTCGGGGAAGAGGCCGAGCATCAGGCCCACGGCATCGCCGAACAGCAGCGCCAGCGCCAGCAGCAGACTGCCGACGATCACCGGCGCACCCCCGGTTCGCGCACCGAAGCGCACGTGGGCCGCCAGACCGCCAGCCCCATGGCAGAGGGGAATACCGCCCACCAGGGGCGAGAGCAGGTTCATGAGCCCGGTGGACAGCGCCACCCGGCGGTGGCCGATGCGCCGCGCGGGGAACAGGCGGTTGTGCTCGGCGGTGACCGCGAGGATGGCGTTGCCCAGGGTCAGGGGGAGCTGGGGCAGGGCGAGCAGAAGCGCCCCGACGGCGACGGCGTCCCAGGTGAGCCCTTGCGTGCCCAGGGGCGGCAGCTGCGGAGTCGGGCGGACCGCCGCCAGGTCGCCCAGGAGACCCGGGGTCTGCCACAGCGACACCCCGACCCCCAGGGCGAGCAGGAGGAACATGGACGGCAGCACCCGGCTGGCGCGGAAGACCAGGGCGAGCGTCAGCGCGACGAGCCCCACCGGCCAGTCCGAGCCGACCATCCGCAGGCCCTTGAGGGCGAAGGCAA
>JASFUT010000116.1:0-9428 GCA_050050175.1 Chromatiales bacterium | reverse complement strand
CCGATGCCTTCGCGGTGTGCAACTTCCTGGGCCTGCACACCCGCTCCGGAGAGCGCCGCTGGCTCGATCTGGCGCTGATGCTCGTGGACCAGGTCCACCGGGTGCTCGGCAGGCATCGGGAGGACGACGAGCGCACCGGATGGCTCAGCGGGCTGCCCGAGGAGGACGGTGCGCGGCACCCCACGGCCGGCGGGCTGCGCATCGGCAAGGCCCTTCCGGAGCGGGGGCCCGCAGAGCCCCTGGAGCCTCGCCTGGAGTGGGACCGCGACGGGCAGTACTTCCACTACCTGACCAAGTGGATGCACGCCCTGGACCGGGTCTCCGTCGTCACCGGCGACCCGACCTTCAACGGATGGGCGCGGGAGCTGGCCCTCACGGCCCACGAGCGCTTCGACTCCGGTGCGGGCGGGGGGCCGCGCGGCCTGTACTGGAAGATGAGCATCGACCTTAGCCGGCCGCTGGTGGACGCCATGGGCCAGCACGACCCCCTGGACGGCCTGATCACCTTCGCCGGGCTGAGCGCGGGGCCGGGGCAGGCGGAGGGTCCGGCGCTGGACGATGCCGTCGCGGATCTGGAGACGATGTGCGAGGGACAGAGCTGGGTGACCGACGACCCCCTGGGCCTGGGCGGCCTGCTCACCGACGCCTTCCGACTGGCCCGGCTCACGGCGGGCGGCGTCCTGCCGCGGCCGTCGCTGCTCGCGCACCTGCTCGACGCGGCCCTGGTGGGCCTGGCGCGATACCGCGGGCGCGGAGATCTCGGGCTGCCCGCCGATCATCGGCTGGCCTTCCGCGAGCTGGGGCTCGGCATCGGCCTGGCGGCGGCGGAGCGCCTTCCTTCCGTGATGCGCCGCAATCCCGGCGCCTTCGGCAGCGGGGACAGGGTCTTCTCGCGCCTGCGGGTGCTGGAGCGCTACGACGGGCTCCGGGGGGAGATCGAGGCCTGCTGGCTCGCGCCGGCGAGTCGCGAGGCGGAAACCTGGCGCGATCACGGGGACATCAACGCCGTGATGCTCGCCACCAGCCTGGAGCCCGCGGGGTTCCTCGGGCTGGCGTCCGGAGAAAGGTAGTTCCGCCCGGGCGTGTAGAGTCCATTTCGATCGGCCTCGGCCGAGACAGGCCGGCCGTGGCGTTCGCGCCCTGGGCAGCGGGTTGAACCCGTTCTGCCAGCGCCCTGACCGGGCGGGGCCGTCAGGCGTTGTTGCCGCGCCTCGCCGAGTGCACCGAGAGCGCCGCTCAGCGGCGCTTGACCGGACGCAGGAAGAACCGCTCCCCGGCGTGCTCCACCGTCTTCAGCGCACCTTCGGCGAGAAGCTCCTCCACCAGGTCCCAGGGGGCGGCATCGTCCTCCAGCAGCCGCCGCACCGCCGGCTCGCGCATCGGATGCACCGCGGTGATGGACAGCAGGTCCGAGCGGGCGTCCCCTGTGTGGCCGAAGTCCCCCGACTCGTGGCCCGTGAGCAGCTCCACCCGAGCCAGCCGGCCCCGGAAGATCTCGTAGGCCCGCGTCAGGGCCGTTTCGTCGGCACCCTCGGTGCCGGACACCGTCGTGGGCCGGGTCGGCACGGCGATGTAGGCGGCCGCCGGGTCCACTTCTGCGAGGAATTCCGCGGTACCCGCGAGAAGTCGCTCGCTGTCGTTGATCCCGGCGATCAGCATGGTGTCCGTGATCAGCCGGCCGCGGTACGCCGAGGCAAGCCGCCGGATGCCGTCGAGGATGACGCCGAGGTCCAGGTCGTGGTGGGGCAGGTTGATCCGGCGCCACGCGTCCTCGTCCACGGTGTCGACCTTGAGAGAGACGAGATCGGCCTTCGCCACCGCCTCCCGTACCGCGCCGCGGCTGAGCAGCGTGGCGTTGGTTATGATCGCGACGGGAATGCCCAGGGGCCGCAGGGCTTCGATGCTCTCGCCGAGGCGCGCATCGAGCGTCGGCTCGCCGTCGGGCACGAAGGTCAGGTAGTCGATGCCGCCGCCCGCTGCCCGCACGCCCTCCACCCGGGCGCGGACCGCCTCGCGGATCTCCTCCGGGCTGAAGAAGGGCCGGGGCTCGACGATCTTGAGGGTGGTCGGGCCGACCTGGCAGTAGACGCACGTATAGTCGCAGGTCTTGGTCGGGACGTTGTTGATGCCGAGGCTGCGACCCAGCCTCCGGGAGGGGACGGGGCCGAAGGCGAGGTGGTGGGCGGATCGGGTGTCCATGTCACCAGTCTACTGCTCACGGCCGGGGATGGGCAGCTGGGCGGCCGGACAGAGTGAGTCGAGAAGTAGACAGGGGCGGAGGGGGCGAGGCCCGGTCAGGGTTCCCGCGGGAGGCGTCCGTCAGGCCCGAGCCGGAGCCGCCCCCGCGGGGCATGGCCGACTGAGGTAGCAAAGGCTGGCTTCCTGTACGTGCACGGGCCACACTCTCCCCGTCTACCGTCTACCGTCTACCGTCTACCGTCTACCGTCTACCGTCTACCGTCTACCGTCTACCGTCTACCGTCTACTGCCTCCGCTCCATGGACCTGATCATCGACCATCTCGCCGTCGGCAGCGCCGACGATGCCTGGAGCCTCCCCACCGGGATGGATGCCATGCTCTGCGTGGCCGAGGAGCGGGAGCTTCCGCCCGGGGTCGCGGGTGCCAAGGTGCCGATCCGCGACATGCAGCCCATCCCGCCCGGGCAGCTTCTCGAGGCGGTGGAGTGGCTCAGTGATGCGGTCCCCGACCGCTGCGTGCTGGTCTTCTGCAATGCGGGCGTTGGCCGGTCCAGCTCCGTCGCCGTGGCCTACCTGAGCTGTGTGGAAAGGCTCGGATTCGGGGCGGCGGTGGAACGGGTGGCGCGTCGCCATCCCCGGATGTCCCTCCTTCCGGACCTGATCCTGGGCGTGGACGAGGTCCGCCGCCGGCTTCGGCGGCCCAGGGCCGGTCCATGACGGCCCGGCGTCGGGAACCCCCCTTTCTCCGACGCGCCTCGCGAGCACCGGGGGACTGCCGGGTTGAACGGCCGGTGCCGCGGCCTTTATGTTTGGGGCGTCGCCGATCCCATCGGCCCCCCAGAGGAGCCCTGACGATGAAACGCATGAAGAACCAGCTCACCCTGTCGCTCTGCGCGGGCATTCTCGCCGGGGCCGCGCAGGTCACTGGCGTCCAGGCGCAGGAGATCGCCTTCGACAAGATCGAGCCCGCCATAAAGTATCGGCAGAACGTGATGAAGGCCATCGGCGGGCTGGCGGGCACCAGTGTCGGCCAGCTCAGGGACGACCTGCAGTTCGGTCCCGACCTCCCGGCCGTGGCCCGGGCGCTCCAGGCTCTGACGCGGGACATCCCGGCGCTCTTCCCCGAGGGCACCGATTTCGGTGAGACCGACGCCAAGCCCGAGGTCTGGTCCAAGCGCGATGCCTTCGAGGAGGCGGCGCAGAAGGCCACCGACGCGGTGGACGCGTTCGCGGCGAGCGTGGACGAGGGCGACCGCAGGGAGATGCTCAAGGCCTTCAAGGCGATGGGTGACGCCTGCAAAAACTGCCACGAGGACTTCCGCAAGGAGAAGAACTGAGAACGTGAGGGCGAGCCGGGCATCGGTCGCGGCGCTGGCGGCGGGGCTGGCGCTCGGCCCGTTGCCGGCCGCCGGCAAAGGGGGCGATGCGGCGCAGGGTGAGTACCTGTTCCGCGCCGCCCTCTGTGCCGTTTGTCATACCGCCGAGGAGGGAGAGTTCCTCGCCGGGGGGCGGCCGATCCCAACCCCTTTCGGCACCTTCTATTCGACCAACATCACGCCCGATCCGGAGCACGGCATCGGGGGCTGGGACGACGAGGATTTTCTGCGTGCCCTGCGCGAGGGCGTTTCCCCCGAGGGCGAGCACTATTACCCCGCCTTCCCCTACACGTCCTACACCCGGCTAAAGCGCGCCGATGCGCTCTCCATCAAGGCCTATCTGGACACCGTGGAGCCGGTCGCCCGGGCAAACACGGAGCATGATCTGGCCTGGTACGTGGACTGGCGCTGGCCCCTCTGGGCCTGGAAATGGCTGTACTTCGAGGAAGGTGAGCTCGAGCCCGATCCCGGGCGCGACGCGCAGTGGAACCGGGGCGCCTATCTGGCCGAGGCGGCGGGCCACTGCGCCGAATGCCACACCCCCCGCGGCCCCCTTGGGGCCTTGGAGGAGGAGCTGCGATACGCCGGGGCGGCGGAGGGTCCGGAAGGCGAGAGCACGCCGAACATCACCCCGGACAGGGAGCACGGCATCGGCAAGTGGACCGAGCGCATGCTGAGCTTCTACCTGGAGATCGGGATGACGCCCGACGGCGACTTCGCCGGGAGCCTGATGGCCGAGGTGATCGACGACGGCACCGGCCATCTGACGGAGGACGACCGCCGGGCCATCGCGGCCTACATCCTCTCCCTGCCGCCCATCGCCCGGCCGGACGATTCCGACTGAAGCGCCGGAAGCGGGGGCCGCTGCGGGGTGACTTGCCGGTCGGTGGGGCGGGTTGGTGTGGGAGCGGCCTTTCAGGTCGCGAAGGCAGCTTCGGGCGGAGCCGGCCCTTTACCCGGGGCGTCCCGGGCGCTTTAATGCCTCGGGCCCGCCCGGTTGACATGCCGCATTGCGGACGGCCGGGCGAGGAGGCTTACTGATGGCTGCCCTTTGCGCCCGGTCGGGCCGCCGTCCCCCCACCACGAGGAACGCGATGTCTGACGTACTCTACGAAGCCAATCCCTCCATGGTCCGCATGTACCCCTTCGGCGTCCTGCTCTCCGTGCTGCTCATCCCCCTGGCCGTGGGCATCCTCGCCCTGATGTGGATGTACCTCAAGACCAAGATGGACAAGCTCATCATCAAGACCGATGAGGTGGTCTGGGAGCACGGTCTTCTGAGCAAGGACTACACCGAGATCGGCATGAATTCCGTGCGCACGGCCAAGATCACCCAGTCCCTGCTCCAGCGCATGCTCAACGCGGGCGACCTCTACATCTATACGGCGGGCGACGAGCCGGAGGTGGTCATAAAGGGGCTGCCGGAGCCCGGCCGCATCCGGGAGTACATCAAGGGACGGAGCGCGGACTGATGTCGGAAGGGTCCCGCGGCGATCTCAAGATACTCGCTGTCATACTGGTGGCGGGGCTGGGCCTGCTGGTGCTGGCATTCGTTTTCGGCGGGCCCCTCCTGGCCCAGGCCTCGGCCGCGCTGGCGCCCGGGCTGGGGATCAAGCAGGCCGCGGTATGGGGCTTCGGCGTCACCTTCGTGATGTTCATCGTCTTCGCCATCGCCGCCGGGGACGGCTTGATCGGCGAGATTCAGTTCATGCTCGTCGGGTTCTTCCTGTTCTTCGTGATCATCACCCTGCTGATTGCCTGGGTGTTCTGAGACCTACCCTGATCGGCGATCCCGCCTCGAGACGGACGCGGGGCGTGGAGCGCGGATACGCCGCGACGCCTTGAAGCCGGTGCCGCGCCGGTCCGGACCCGCACATGCCCCCCGAGTCAGCCTGGCCCCCCGCCGCCGTCGACGCGCGACGCGGGCGCGCCGGGCGCATCCGGTGACCCGATGGTCTCGCGGTATGCGTGCCAGGTCGCATGGCCGATCAGCGGCAGTACCAGGGCCAGGCCGAGGTAGGCCGTCGCGAACCCCAGGAGCACCAGCCCGAGGATGAGCGTCGCCCAGAGCAGCATCACCCCCTTGTTCTGCAGCACCGCGTTCGCGCTCGTCAGGGCGCTGGTGATCGCGTCGGTCCCGCGGTCGAGCATCATCGGCAGGGAGAAGGCGCTGGCGAGGAAGACCAGCGCGGCGAAGATCGAGCCCACCGCGCTCCCGATGGCCAGGAACCGGGCCCAGCCCAGCCAGCCCATCTCCTCGCCCACGGGAACGAAGATATTGACCATGGTCGCCGCGCGGGCCCACACGAGCAGGATGATGAGGAGCACCAGCGCGAACAGGAGCTCGTTGCGCATATGGGTGCGGCTCTCGTTCAGGCAGTAGCCGATGCGCGGACGCAGCCCGAGCTCGAGCTGGCGGCTGATCGAGTACAGTCCGAAGGCCGCCGCGGGACCGATCAGGATGAAGCCCGTGGTGAGCACGAACAGGGCGAGGGTGTTGGCCTCGCCGCCCCAGGCGAGCCAGGTCATCAGATAACCGATCAGCACGAACGCGGCGCCATAGGTCAGGCTGGCGGCGGGCGCGCGCCTGATGTCCTGCCAGCCTTTCGCGAGCCAGCGGAACGGCGCCCGGGCATCCAGGTGGGCCGCCGGATAGACGAAGGGCTCGATGTACTCCTCTTCCTGCCCCGCCGGGCGGCGGGTGTCGGGCTCTGGCATGGGGTGTTTCCTCCCGGGGTGGATTGCGGCCGGGGTGTCCGCAGCGCCTTAGGGCGCTCGCGGGTCCCCGATCTGTAATGGCCCTGCCCGCATCCGGTCCAGCCTCGCTGAGGTGCGATGCGCCTGCGCGATGGGGGGCTATGCTCAATGGAATCGAAGAACCCGCGGGCGATCAAGGGGCAGACCATGAAAATGCTGATTGCGCCGTTCGCGCTGGCGGCCGCGGCGCTGCTGGCCGGCCCGACGCCGGCCGCCGGAGACGCCGCGGTCTCCGAGGACTACATTCTCCTGACCGTGCTGCTGCGCCACGATCAGTCCATGACGGTGGACGAGATCCAGGCGCATACGCAGCGCACGGGCTTCCTGCGCATGTTTCCCCCGGAGGGCGTGGAGGTCGTCACCTGGCACGTGGTGATGGGAATCGGTCAGGTCGTCACCCTGAAGGTGCCCCCGGAGAAGCTGCGCGAGGTGAATCTGGCGGTGGAGCGGGGGGCCTGGGGGGCGTTCCGCTCGGAGTTCTACCCCAGCTACGACCTCTGGCCGGTCATCCGGGCGAAGAAGGACGCCCTGGAGGCGGAAGACGGGGAGTGAGCGGGCGTCTCGGGCCTACTCCCGGAGCGGGATGAGCTGGGCGGCCTCGATGGCGTCGTCGAGAAGGCTCAGGGCCTCTTCCAGCTCTTCGCGTATCGCCCGGGACAGCTCGTGGGGCGGAAGATCCTGCGGCAGCGGATGCACCGGCTCGTCCGATGGCTCGTCCTCAGGGGTCCAGGTGTTCTCCATCGCGGCCTCCCAGGGCACCGTTTCCGCCGGGGGCTCCGCCTCCGGTCCCTCACCGTCGCCCGGCACCTTGCACAGATTCAGATGGCCCGGGTCGTCGGGCCGGAGTGACTTGAGCTGGATCCCCCGCTTCTTCCAGTCCATAGGCATGCTCCCGAGAAAGCCGGTCTTGCACCCGCCCGCGGTGCGGAAGAGCCGTGGAAGGCGGGGCGCCCGACCGCAAGATTAGCCCAGAGCCCGCCGCCGGACCAGAGCGCCCCGCCCGCAGTCGGGTCGGCGTGGGGCGTGAAAAGGACTGGGGCGCCTCCCGGTCACCGTGAATCAGGACCCGCAAACAGGGCGATTCGACCATGAGAAGACTGCTGCTGGCCGCGACCTTCGCCTGCTGCGCGACCCAGGCGGGGGCGCAGCCGGTATCGCTGGAGACCGGCGAGCGTGCCGTGCCCCTGGTGGAGCTCTTCACGTCCCAGGGCTGCAGCAGCTGTCCGCCGGCCGACCGCTGGCTGAGCGCCCTCGGCGCCAGGTCCGATCTCTGGAGCGGATTCGTGCCCCTGGCCTGGCACGTGGACTACTGGGACGGCCTGGGCTGGAAGGACCCCTTCGCCTCGCCCGATCACAGCGCCCGGCAGCGGGCCTACGAGCGCGCGGGGCGCCTGAGCGCGGTGTACACGCCCGGGGTGCTCGTCTCGGGCGGGGAATGGACGGGCTGGCGGCGGGGCGCCGCCCTGCCGGGGGCCGGCGACCGCGTGGGGCGCGTGCAGGTCCGGATCGATGACGGCAGGGCCCGGGTCCGCTTCTCCCCGGGCCCCGATGCGGGACCGGGGCCATGGATCGCCCAGCTGGCGGTGCTGGGCACAGGGCTGGAGACCCCGGTGGGGCGGGGCGAGAACCGAGGCCGGACGCTGCACGAGGATTTCGTGGTGCTGGGGTGGACCCGGGGCGGGGTCGGGCCGGGGTCCAGCGCCGTCTGGGAGCTCGCGCTGCCCGCTCAGCGCCGGGCCGATGGCGCGCGGCACGCGGTGGCGGTCTGGGTCGCGCGACCGGACGACCCCGCCCCGGTGCAGGCGGTCGGCGGATGGCTCGATCCGGCGGCCGATCATTGACTACACTGGAGTCCAGTCGGGTCGTCGCGGCCGAGAGGCAGGGAGGTACCCATGGCGCTGCCACCGCAGGTCAAGTCCTACATCGAGTCGAAGGGCGTGGACTACCGTCTGGGCTCCCACGATCCCACCACCGACAGCCTCCACACCGCCCAGGCCGCCCACATACCGGGCGGGCGCCTGGTCAAGGCGGTCCTCCTCGAGGACGACGAGCGCTATCTGCTGGCGCTGATCCCCGCGTCCCGGCGCATCCACTTCAGCCGGCTCCACGCCCTGACGGGCCGGCAGATCGGCCTCGCCACCGAGCCGGAGCTCGGCGAGATCTTCCCGGACTGCAAGCTCGGCGCCGTGCCCGCCGTGGGCCAGGCCTACGGCCTGGACATCCTCGTGGACGAGACGCTGCTCGGCGAGCCGGAGCTCTGGCTGGAGGCGGGTGACCACCAGTCCCTGGTGGGCGTGTCCGGGGACGGATTCCGCGCCTTGATCGGCGACGCGCAGATCGGCGCAATCTCCGAGCACCGCTAGGCCTGGCGGGTCAGGCGCCCTCGCGCAGATGGGCGCCGCTATTTCCGCGCATTTCGCATGGTCGAAATGGCCGGCCCGCACCTCCATGTTAGTTTGGATAAATCTTTATCATTTTGCTCAGGCATTGAGGAGCAGTAGACATGGATACACAGATTCCGGAACGGGACGGCGACGGCTATCTCGTCAGCATGAACGACTGGACCCCCGAGATCGGACGCGCCATGGCGGAGGCCGACGGCATCGAGCTGGACGACGTGATGTGGAACCAGATCGTCAAGGCCCGCGAGTATTACGAAGACGAAGCCGTGGTGCCCCCCATCCGCAAGTTCGCCAAGTTCCTGGGCGAGGACCAGAAGGCCATGTTCAAGATGTGGAAGACCGGTCCCATGAAGCCGATCACCAAGTACGGGGGGCTGCCCAAGCCCACGGGCTGCGTCTGACCGCGCCGCGCCCGGCGACGCCTCCGCCCGGCACGCCTTCGGGCGGCTTCGTGGAGATCGAGCTGTCTGCGGGCGGCCCGGAGGACCTCGACGCGGCGAACGAGATCGTCCGCCGCGCGCTCCGGACCTGGGACCTCCCGGAGCGGGTCAAGCGGCTCTCCGAGCCCCTCTACCTGTACGGCCCCGGCGACCTGGATGCGTTGGACCTGGTGCTCGCCGCGCGGCACGGCCGGCTGGTGGGCGTCGCGGCCTGGGAGCCGGCCTCCCGGGACGACACCCCTGGCGGCCGAGGCG
>JASFUT010000115.1:0-9470 GCA_050050175.1 Chromatiales bacterium | reverse complement strand
CATTCTCGATCCCACCAAGGTGGCCCGCTCCGCGCTCCAGAACGCCGGCTCCGTCGCAGGCCTGATGATCACCACCGAGGCCATGGTGGCCGAGGAGCCCAAGAAGGAGAAGGGCCACGCCGGGCACAGCCACGGCATGGGAGACATGGACGACATGATGTGAGGGAGCGGCCCTTGGGGCCGGGCCCGTATGTCGAAGCCCCGCCTGGTGCGGGGCTTTTTTCGATTAAGTAGTAGAAAGTAGGAAGTAGGAAGTAGACAGGGAAGGGTGGCCTGGGTCGGCCGGGGGACCAAGCCCGACGGGTGAAGCCGGGTATCCGCGGACCGAGTGCGTAGACGGCAGACGGCCGACGGGGGAACCCCCCAGTCTGCCAGGGGCTCCAGCGCCGATTTCGACCCGCGGTCCGCTTACCGGACCCGAACCGGTGGATGCCGCCCAGGCGCGTCGTAGGGGCGGCTGACCGCCGCGAATGCCAGCGGGGGATGATGTCAGCGGCGCGGAGTGGACTCTTGGAAGTTGGATGGAAACCCCGGTGAGAAGGCGGCCCGCGCCTCCCCGCGCCACCATCCGCTCCGCACTCCTGGCGTTTGGGCGGTTCGATTCGCGCGGCGCCAGCTCAGGCCCCCCCGGCGGCGCGTATGTGGCGGATCTTGCCCGACTGTCCCATGCGGTAGAAGCGCCTCAGCTCCGAGCGCACCGGCGGCGGGCAGCCCCGCCGGCCGGACAGGTCATCGAGCGTACGGCAGTAGTGGTCGGCCAGCGAGCTGGCCCTCAGGTAGCGCGCCCGGCGCTCCGGGGGCAGCCCCTGGCGCACCCGGAAGCGGCGAAACAGTCCCTCGCGCAGCGCTCCGAGCGCACCGGGGCCATAGTGACGGCGCGCGAGCAGCCGGGCGACGATGAACTTGTCCACCTCCGCCTGAATCTCCAGCTCCAGCTGAGTGACCGGGCGGCTCAACCCGACGTGCCAGACCAGATAGAGGAAGTGACTCACGCCTTCCACGGCAACCAGCAGCGGTGCCAGGTTGTCGTCGTGCAGGTGTAGCGCCGGACTGTCCGCGGCAAGGCGGTCGAGGAGATCCCGATCCAGAAACAGCGATAGGTCTACGCCGTCGTCCTGCTCGCTGACGAGCAGCATCTCCGGCGTATCCCTGGACACGTCCGGATCGCCGACCAGCTGCTCCAGGACCTCGCGACCGCTGAACAGGAAGTCCTCGACCCTCGCGTCGACCCGCAGATCGTAGATCCGCTCCAGCCAGGCCTGGAGGGTGTTGAGCCTCACGGCCTGTCCGGGCCGGGCCGGCCGCTCAGTGCGCCGGAAAGTGGCGCTGCGGGACCACGCCCAGGGCGCGGAGCCTGCGCTCGATCCGCCGGCTCCCGGTCCGCTGCCAGAGCTCGTGGAGCCTGAGCACGTCCTCCTGCAGGTCCTCCCGGGTCTGCTCCCCCACCTCGCCCAGCACGTCCACGAAGCGCACGAAGTTGGAGGCCAGGTCGTCGAACACGCCCAGGAGCGCCCGCTCTCTGGCACCGTCTCCCGGCATGCTCGAGAGCGATGCGTAGGCGCCGCCCCCCATGGCGATGTAGTAGTCCACGTCCACGGGCCCGCGGCTTAGGCTCTCCGAGAAGAGCCCGGCGATGAACAGGGCCAGGTCGCCGAGGCGGCGGAGGAACAGGCTGCGCTCGCGGGCGCTCCCGGACTCCGCGGCCGACTTGTAGAGCAGTGCGAGAGGCGTGCGCACCGTCCCGTCCGCGGTTCGGTCGAACAGCCTCTCGGCGCGCGCATAGTCGGTCAGCATGCCCGCGAGGTAGGGGACGGTTCCGTCACGGGCGTCCACGCCGTGCTTGTCCACGGCGTCGTGCAGCGACTGGAAGAAGAAGGAGCGCAGATCGGCGACCTCGACCAGAGCGGGACCGGGCGGCATGGGCTCATACCTCGTTCGCAGGGGCCTGCCTTATGGCATAGGAAGTGCGCTGCGGGATGTCAAGGCGATGCCCGGGATCCCGCGACTGGGACACCCGCCGCCCGCAGGGACCTTGGGATACCCCCCGGCGCTCAGCCCAGCAGCCAGAGGGTCGCCAGACCGAGGAACGCGAAGAAGCCGATTACGTCCGTCAGCGCCACCAGGAGCACGCCGCCGGCGAGGGCCGGGTCGATGCCGAGTCGGCGCAGAAGCAGGGGTATGAGGGTGCCCGTCAGCGTGCCGTTGCCGATGTTGATGACCATCGCCAGGCCGAACACCAGCCCCAGCTTCAGGTCTTCGAACCACGCCGTGGCAATGGCGGCCACGACGACGGCCCAGAACAGGCCGTTGACCAGACCCACGCCCAGCTCGGTGGCCAGCAGGCGGCGCGAGTTCGCCCGGGTCACCTGGTCCAGCGCGATGCCGCGCGTGACCAGCGTCAGGCTCTGTGTGCCCGCGACCCCGCCCATGCTCGCCACCACGGGCATGAGCACTGCCAGCGCCACCCGCTGCGCGATCGAGGCCTCGAAAAGCCCGATGACCCAGGCTGCGATGAACGCATTGGCCAGGTTGACCCCCAGCCACACCGATCTACGCATGGCGCTGGTCATCACCGGGGCGAACATGTCCATGTCCTCGTCCAGCCCGGCCCGGCTCATGATCGTGCGGTCGGCCTCCTCGCGGATCACGTCCACCACGTCGTCCACCGTGATGCGCCCGATCAGCTGGCCCTCGGCGTCGACCACGGGGGCGGACAGCCAGTCGTGGTCCTCGAACAGGCGGGCCACCCGCCGGGCCGGCGTGAAGGCCTCGATGCCCTCGACCTCCCGGTTCATCACCTCGGCGACGGTGGTGGACTGAGGCCGCGCCACCACATCGGCGAGCGGCAGCACGCCCAGGTAGCGATTTGCGCTGTCGACCACCATCAGGCTGTCGGTGTGCTCCGGCATCTCCCCGGCCCTGCGCCGGTACCTGCGCAGGTAGCGCTGAACCACATAGAGCGTCACGTCCGCCCTCACGGACAGGGCGTCGGCGTCCATCAGGCCGCCGGCGCTTTCCTCGGGCCAGGCCCGCACGCCTTCAAAGCGCTCCCGGCGCTGCAGGTCCATGGCCTGGATGACGGCCTTGAGGACTGGTTTGGGGAGGCGCCCGGAGATGTCCGCCAGCTCGTCCAGCTGCAGCCTGCCGGCCGCCGCGGCGAGATCCTGGGGGCGGGAGCGGCGGATCAGCCAGTCCCGGACGTCGTCGTGGACCTCGGTGAGGATCTCGCCCTTGTGCTCGACATTGGTGAGCCGCCACAGGAACGCCCGTCGGTCCTCGGGGGAGGCCTCGAGAACGTCGGCGATCTGGGAGGGGTGCAGGCCGGCCAGCAGCTCCGAGGCGAGCTGTGCATCCTCGCGGTCGGCGGCCTCCGCCAGGCGTGTCACGCGCTCGCGAAAACTGCGGTCGCGGTCCGGGTGGCTCATGACGGTTCGGCGTTTCTCAATAGGCGTTGCCCGCCTCCGGCGGAGACGGCGCCATTGTAGCGCGTCCCGGGCTCTGCGCGGCCGCGCGGCGTTCGGGGCCGCCCGCTCCCTGAGGGCCCACCCGGGGCGCACGACTGGGGCGGGTCTGCGCGACCCGTGAGGGACCGATGAGCAGGCTTTCGGCGATCTCCGTCGTCCGCTCCCGGCTCAGCCCCGGTCGCCGTCACCGGAGCCATCCTGCCACCGGTCGATCAGGGCCTGCGCTTCGTCCTGATGCGTCAGGATCACGACTTCGTCGTTCTTGCGCAGGGCGGTGTCGGGGTCCGGCAGGATGAGCCGCTCGTCCCGGTACAGGCAGATTATCCGGGACCGCTGCGGCAGGTCCATGCCCTCGACCGTCCCCTCCTGGCCCTCGTGGATGACGAAAGAGAGCATGCGTGCACCGTTCTTCATCATCGCGGAGAGCTCCAGGATGTTCTTCCCCTGGGCGGTGTCGGCCAGGTAGCGGGCGATGGTGCGGTCGGGGACGATGGTGTCCTCCAGACCGAGCTCGATGCAGATGTGCTCCAGCTCCCAATCCTCGATCTTGGTGACCACCCGGTCGTAGCCGAGGGAGCGGCCAACCAGGCTGGCCAGGATGTTGGTCTGGTCGTCGCTGCTCAGGCAGAACAGCATGTCCGTCTCCGCGGGGCCCGCCTCGCGCAGCATAGCCGGCCTGCTGCCGTCTCCGTGGACGAAGCCGCAGTCGAGCTGATCGGAGAGCTCGTCGATGGCCTCCTTGTCCCTCTCGATGAACACCACCTCCGCCCCGCGCTTGATAAGCAGCCGTGCCGTGGCGACCGCCAGGCTGCCCGCCCCCACGAAGACTACCCTCATGACTGTGCCCTCTTGCCGAGCCAGGTGCCAGGATACAGGACGACGAGCAGGGCCAGAATCTCCAGGCGGCCGAACAGCATCACCAGGGTCAGCACAAGCTTCAGGCCGGGCTCCAGGTCGGGGGAGGAGATCCCGGTGGTCAGGCCGCAGGTGGCGACCGCCGAGACCACCTCGAACAGGGCGTCGATCGGGGCGTGCCCGGCGACGAGGAAGGCCATCCAGGCGGCCACCGTCACCGCCGCATAGAGGAGGATGAGCAGCAGGGCACGCTGCACCTCGTCCCCCGGGAGGCGCTGCCCGCTCAATCGGGGCTCGACCACGGCGTGCGACGGCATGCGCGTGCGCAGCACCAGCAGCTGTGTCATGCGCAGGAGGATCAACAGCCGCAGAATCTTCACCCCACCCGCCGTGGAGCCGATGTCGCCGCCCACGAACATGGACAGGATGAGCACGAGCTTCGAGCCGGAATCCAGCTCCGCCAGGGGCAGAGTGGTGAATCCGGCGGTCGTCTGCGCAGACAGCCCGATCATCGGCGCGTGGTGAAGGATCTCCGGCCAGGGACGTCCGGCCCATGCCATGGTGAGTCCGAGCAGCAGCGTGGTCAGGACACAGATGACTGCCAGGCCGACGACCTCGATGCTGCGCAAGGCCCCCAGTCCGCCACCCCGGAAGCTGCGGTAGTACACCGGCAGGGCAATGGCGCCGAGAAACGAGAGCGCCATCAACGCGGCCTGCACGGGCAGGCGCACGCCCTGGAGGCTGTCGTCGAAGGCGGTAAAGCCTCCGGTGGAGATGGCCGTGAGCGTGTGCAGAACCGCATTGCGGGCGTCGCCCCACAGGGCCCAGACCACGGCCGTGCCCGCCAGGGTCAGCAGCAGATAGACGGCGAGCACGCGGCGGGCGTGGGCCCTGGCGCTCTCCGCCGTATGCTCGATCTCGCCCCCTGCGCCGCTCAGGTGGCGGGCCGCGGCGCCGGGGCCGATCACCAGGGCGACGGACAGAACGACGATGCCCAGACCTCCGTACCACTCCATCCATGCGCGGGCGAAGAGGAAGGTCTGCGGCATGTCCGACAGGCCTCGTGTGGTGGTCAGCCCGGTGCTCGTGACTCCGGAGACTGCCTCGAACCAGGCGTCCACGGGCGCGAGGCCCGAGCCGATCATGGGCGGGACCATCAGCAGGGAGGCGCCGGCGAAGGCCAGGGCGGAGATCACCAGGGCCTCGTTGGTCTGCAGGGCCCCGGGGGCGTGCATCCGCAGGGCCGGAGCGCAGACCGCGAAGAGCCCCAGGGCGACCGCGAAGTACCAAATCGCCAACCGGTGCTCGCCGAACAGCAGCCCGGCCCCGGCAGGGACCAGGGTGAGCACCGCGAGGGCGACACCGAGCTCCGCGAGGTGCTTGAGCACCGCCCTCGGCCTGACCGAGTAGCTGAGCGCCTTGACGCCCCCGTTTCCCATGCGCCCCCCGTGGATCAAGCGCCGCAGGCCGTTGCGGCCTCGGGCGCATTATGCCTCACCGCCGCCCGGCACGGGCATGCCCGGGCGGGGCGGCGATGGTGCCGGAAGGCGGATGCCCGGTCCGCGACCGGTCGAGATCGCCGTACGGGTGGTTTTCCCCATTGGATTTCGGGGTGCCCTGTACTACAAATGCACCACGGAGGGCCCGAAAGCCAAGGCCCGACAGTGAGGAGAGGGTGGTGAACAAGAAGTCGATCCGCGACGAGCTCGGCGACCTGGGTGACTGGGAGGGCGCCGTGCCCGTGCGTCATCGCTGGCTGGAGCACGACGAGCCCCGTCGGCACGGTGCGGGAGCCGAGCGGGAGGAAGCCCCGAGGCGGCGCAAGTCGCGGCGCCGACAGGACGCGGAGCCGCGGGGTCGCCGCAGCGAGTGAAACCGGCCCCCGGCATGGGGCTGGAGGCCTGATCGTGGTGATGCCCGGCGGAGCCGGGAGGGCGTGAAGAGCCCCTGTGCGGGCCACCGCGACGGACTCAGCTCCGGCGACGGGCGGCGTCCGCGGTGGACGAGTCCGGGCGGGCGCGGGCGTCGATGCGCCGGACGAGCTCCTCGATCACGGCGCGATACAGCCCCTCTCCGGCCACCCGGTCCTCGATCCCTGTGTCGATGTTCGGGTTGTCGTTGACCTCGATTACCAGCACGCCGTCCCGGGTCTCCTTCAGGTCTACACCGTAGAGGCCGTCGCCGATGAGGTTGGCGGCCTTCAGGGCGGTGCGCACCACGCGGGCCGGGGCGGCTTCCACGGGGAGGGTGTCCGCGCCGCCCTCTTTGCGGGCCGGCCCGCTGTGGTCGATGATCTGCCAGTGCTCGGCCGCCATGTGGTATTTGCACACGAACAGGGGGCGGCGGTTCAGCACACCCACGCGCCAGTCGAACGGCGTGTAGGTGTACTCCTGGGCCAGCAGCAGGTCGGAGTCCTTGAACAGGCGCCGCGTCGCGGCCTCCAGCGCGGGGCGATCGTCCACCTTCAGCACCCCCCGCGAGAACGATCCGTCCGGCACCTTGATCACCACCGGATAGGGGATGGTGCGCTCCAACTCGTCGAGGTTTCCGGGGCGCAGGATCAGGGTCCGCGGAGCGGGGATGCGGTGGATGCGCAGCAGCTCCGCCAGGTAGATCTTGTTGGTGCATCGGATCATGGACTCGGGATCGTCGATCACCGCCATGCCCTCGCTCGCCGCCTTTCGCGCGAAACGGTAGGTGTGGTGATCCACCGCGGTGGTCTCGCGGATGAACAGGGCGTCGAACTCGGCCAGGCGGCCGAAATCGCGTCGGGTGATGAGCTCGGCGCTCACGTCGAGCGACTTGGAGGCCCGGATGAAGGACTTCAGGGCCTTGGGGCTCGACGGCGGGAGAGCCTCTTCGGGATCGTGCAGTATCGCCAGGTCGTACCGGGCGCCCGTGCGGCTGCGGGGGCTGCGCCAGCGTCGGCTGAGGTACCGGTCCAGGGCGTCGAAGAACGGCGCCTCCTCGTCCTTGTCGAGACTCTGCACCGCCAGGGTCTTGATGCCGCCGATGCGCCAGACCTTGTCGAGGCGGAACTCCACCTTCAGCAGGGGCGCACGGAACAGCTCGAAGAGCTCCCGGGCGAACGGCTGCATGTCGGCTGCCGTGCACTCACCGAACTGGACGCCGAGCTCGAAGGAGGTGGGCGTGATGCCCTTGCGCCGGCCCAGGATGCGCTGCACGCGCCGGTCCAGGTCGGGGGTGTCCAGGCTGTACAGAGACTTCCTGCGCAGATCCTGGATCGTCTTGACCGAGGGGATCACCTTGTGGCCGCGCGCCTCGGCCAGGAGGGAGCAGTAGTAGCCCTCGCCGAGGTAGCGCTGGGTCCGGCACAGGTTAATCACCCGCATGCCCCGCTGCTCGGACCAGGCGGGATCGGCGAGGTAGTCGCGGGCGCTGACGACGCGATGGGCCGGATACCGGGGCTTCCAGTGTGCGACACTCTCCACCAGTATGATGTGCTCGGACATATCAGCCGCTTTCCTTCCCGCCGGGCCACAACATCACCACCGCTTTGAGTCCCGCCTTGCCGTAGCGGGACATGAGGTGAAACTGATCCCGGGGTATGGGCATGTTGATCGAGTCCGTAGGCGTCTCGCCCTCGTCGTAGTCGACGAAGGGGTCATTGGCGTACACGAAGTAGTCGTCGAACCCGGTGGCCACCACCCAGTGAGGGGATTTCTCCCCGTAGATCAGCCAGGAGCTGATTAGCACGAGGGGCACGGCACCCGCCTCGAACCGCCCCCTCAGGCCGTCCACCGAGAGCGTGCCGTAGTGGATCGGCAGCCCAAGGGCCCGCGCCTCCGTCTCCATGTCCTCCTGCACGAGCCGTATCACTTCCTTCTTCTCGTCGCTGCGCACGGAGTCGGCGAGATGTATGCCGGACTCGCTGACGAAGATCTCAGTCCCGAATCCGCGCCGGGCGGCGGCCAGCGCCAGGCCGAACGGCCCGCAGCCGCCGTGCCCGGAGGTCATGAAGATGGTCGTGGCCTCGCGCCAGAGCCGCAGCTCCAGCTTGCGGCTGAGCTCCAGGCCGGGGTTCAGGGTCTTCATGGCCATCATGAGCGCCGCCGGCCCACAGGTGAACTCCAGGGTCTGCTCGTAGTACGGCACCTCGCGCAGGGGCGGGCGGGCGCCGGGCGCAAGGGTCTTCTCCATGCGCCAGGCGTCCATGTGGTCCTCGTAGTAGTCCGCGCGCTCGCCGAAGCGCCGGTAGCCCAGGGCGGTGAACAGGGCAATGGAGGCGGCGTTGTCCTTGCGGACCTCCAGGCGCATGTAGGCCCTGTGGTGGCGCCAGGCCTCGGCCTCCGCGGCCTCCGCCAGACGCCGCCCCAGCCCCCGGCCCCTGGCCTCGGGTGCGACGGCAATGGAGTAGAGCCGCGCCATGGACGTGCCCCGGGAGAACAGCACGATCACGTAGCCTGCCACGGCGTCCTCGTCCACCGCCACCAGGGCCGAGGCGTTCGCCCGGCTGATCAGGTAGCGGAACTGGCGCTGGCGGATGCGATCGGTCTCGAAGCAGCGCTGCTCCAGCCGCAGGAGGGCCGGGACGTCTTCCAGGCCGGCGCCGCGTATCCCGGAGCTGGGTCGGGACGGACAGACGGGGGCGTCTTGGCCGGGGGGTGCCGTGCCACGGCCGGGATGGTCAGCGCTCAAGGGGCCCCGATCTCAGAGGGCATATCGCCGGCCGGCCGACGCAGGGCTCGCAGGCGGCGGGAGCGGCGGTCTGGGATGGGCATGGACGCTGCATTGGGGCGGAGACGTTAGCGCCTATCCGCGGCCTCGGCAACGGTTTTGTGCGCGGGGGGGCGACGCCGCGTCCGTGCCCTCCCCCTTGAGCGGGGCTTGGCCCGCCGGAGCCCGGCTCAGGCGCCGGCGCGGTGCTCCAGCTCGAAGAAGTAGTTCGTGGCCTCCACGAACCCCTCCACGCTGCCGCAGTCGAACCGCCGCCCCTTGAATCGGTAGGCGACGACCCGCCCCTGCTGCGCCTGGGTCTTGAGCGCGTCCGTGATCTGGAGCTCGCCGCCCTTTCCGGTCGGGGTCTCGCGCAGGATGTCGAAGATGTCGGGGGTGAGAATGTAGCGGCCGATGATCGCTAGGTTGGACGGCGCCTGCTCCGGATCGGGCTTCTCGACCATGTCCGAGACA
>JASFUT010000114.1:0-9521 GCA_050050175.1 Chromatiales bacterium | reverse complement strand
AAGGGGCTCGCCCTGGCTGCGCGCCGAGGGCAGGCTGTGCGCCTGCAGGGAGTAGCTGCGCCCGGTGGAGTCGAGGAACACCACGGGCTGGTTGCTGCGCGCGTGCACCGCGTCCAGGAACCCGTCCCCCGAGCGGTAGCTCAGTCCGGCCGGATCGATGTCGTGCCCCTTGGCGGCCCTCGCCCAGCCCTTCTCGGAGAGCACCACCGTAACCGGCTCGCTGGGAGCCAGGTCGGTCTGACCCAGGGCCTCCGCGGCAGCCCGCTCGACGATGGGTGAGCGGCGCCCGTCACCGTGCTTCGCAGTGTCCTCCTCCAGCTCCTTGCGGATCAGGGTGCGCATGCGCTGGCGGGACCCGAGGGTCTTCTCCAGCCAGTCCTGCTCCTTCTGCAGCTCCTTCTGCTCCGCCCGGATCTTGACCTCCTCCAGACGCGCGAGCTGACGCAGCTTGGTGTCGAGGACGTAGTCGGCCTGGACCTCCGTGAGGTCGAAGCGCCGCATGAGCACGGGTCTCGGCTCGTCCTCGGTGCGGATGATGCGGATCACCTCGTCGATGTTCAGGAAGGCGATCAGCAGACCCTCCAGGAGGTGCAGGCGGTCGCGCACCTTTCCGAGACGGTGCTTGAGCCGGCGGGTGACCGTCTCGGTGCGGAACTGCAGCCACTCGGTGAGGAGGTCGCGCAGGTTCTTCACCTGCGGGCGGCCGTCCAGGCCGATGAGGTTCAGGTTGACGCGGTAGGTCCGCTCCAGGTCGGTGGTGGCGAACAGGTGGGACATGAGCCGCTCCGCGTCCACCCGGTTGGAGCGCGGCACTACGACCAGACGGGTCGGGCTCTCGTGATCGGACTCGTCGCGCAGGTCCTCGACCATGGGCAGCTTCCGGGCCTGCATCTGGGCGGCGATCTGCTCGAGCACCCGGGCCCCGGACACCTGATAGGGCAGGGCCGTGATCACGATGTCGCCCTGCTCGCGCTGGTACCGGGCCCGCAGCCGGACGGTTCCGCCGCCGGTCTGATAGATCCGGATCAGCTCGCGGCGCGGGGTGACGATCTCCGCCTCGGTGGGATAGTCCGGGGCCGGCACGTGCTCGCAGAGCTGCTCCACGTCCGCCTTCGGGTCCTCGAGCAGCCGGATGCACGCGCTGGCCACCTCGCGCAGGTTGTGCGGCGGGATGTCCGTCGCCATGCCCACGGCGATGCCCGTGGATCCGTTGAGCAGCACGTTGGGCAGCCGGGCGGGCAGCACGGTCGGCTCGCGCAGGGTGCCGTCGAAGTTGGGCAGCCAGTCCACGGTCCCCTGGCCCAGCTCCTGAAGCAGGACCTGCGCGTAGGGCGTCAGGCGCGCCTCGGTGTAGCGCATGGCGGCGAAGGACTTGGGGTCGTCCGGCGAGCCCCAGTTGCCCTGGCCGTCCACCAGCGGATAGCGGTAGGAGAAGTGCTGGGCCATGAGCACCATCGCCTCGTAGCAGGCGCTGTCCCCGTGGGGGTGATACTTGCCGAGCACGTCGCCCACCGTGCGGGCCGACTTCTTGAACTTGGCGGTCGACGACAGGGCCAGCTCGGACATGGCGTAGACGATCCGCCGCTGCACCGGCTTGAGACCGTCGCCGATGTGCGGCAGGGCCCGGTCGAGGATGACGTACATGGAGTAGTCCAGGTACGCCTTCTCCGTGAACCGGCGCAGGGGCAGCCGCTCGATGCCCTCGAAGTTCAGATCAAGTGAGTCGCCCATGGTGCTTCCCGCAGGGAGGATCGGAGCCGGCCGGCGACCTGCGCCGGCGAGCCGGGATTGTAACCCAGGAGACACCGGGTCCGGCGGCCTGGTACCGCGGCCGATCGCAGGGCCCGGGGCGTCCGCCCGTCAGGCGAGAAGCGAGACGCTCTTGACCTGGGCGAACGCTCGGGACCCGACCTCCAGGCCCAGCTCCGCGACGGACCTGCGGGTCACCCGCGCCAGCAGGTGAGCCCCCCCCGCGTCGAGGCGCACCATGACCTGAGCCGGGCCCTCCCGGACCAACCCGGCCACCCGCACCGGAAAGATATTGAGAATGCTCGTCCCGGACTGCCGCTCGAGGGTGATGCTCACGTCCCCGGCCAGGATGCGCAGCCGGACCCCTGTGCCCGCGGAGAGACCGGCGCGAGCCACAGACAGGCGCCCCCCTGGAAAGTCCAGGTGGCAGAGACCGTAGTCGGGGTCGTGCCCGACCACCACCGCCTCCACTACCGACTCGGCGGTCTCGCCTCGCGCCAGCGGCAGATCGAGCCGGGAGAACATCTCCCCCACCGGCCCCGAGTCGAGCACCCTGCCCTCCTCCATGAGCACCACCCGGTCGGCGAGCCGGGCCACCTCGTCGGGGGCATGGCTGACGTACAGCAGCGGCAGGGCCAGGCCGTCGTGCAGCCGCTCAAGAAAAGGCAGGATCTCCGCCTTGCTGCCCTGGTCCAGCGACGCCAACGGCTCGTCCATCAGCAGCAGCCTGGGGCTCGCCAGCAACGCCCGGGCGATGGCGACGCGCTGGCGCTCGCCCCCGGAGAGGGCGCCCGGGTCGCGCTCGAGCAACCCCTCCAGGGCCAGCAGCCCCACCGCCTCGTCCATGGCAACACGGCGCTCGCCCGCCGGCACCCGCTTTGCGGCGTAGGCCAGGTTGTCCCTCACGCAGAGGTGGCTGAAGAGGCTCGGCTCCTGGAAGACGTAGCCCAGGGCCCGCCGGTGGGGCGGCACGAACCGCCGCCCGTCCTGCCAGGTCTCCCCGCCCACCCGCAAGCGTCCGCGCGCCCCCGGCTCGAGCCCGGCGATCACCCGCAGGAGCGTGGTCTTTCCACAGCCCGAGGGCCCGAATACGGCCGTCACCCCGCGGGACGGCGCGCTGAAGGCCGCCCTCAGCGCGAACCCGCCCCGCCGGAGCTCCAGGTCAGCCTCCAGGGTCACAGGCGCACCAGACTGAAGCGCCGGTTCAGGGCGTGGACCCCCACCAGCATCAGGAAGGAGAGGACCAGCAGACCGCCCGACAGCCAATGCGCCCGGCCGTACTCCAGGGCCTCCACGTGGTCGTAGATGGCGATGGAGACAACCTGCGTCTCGCCCGGGATGTTGCCGCCGATCATCAGCACCACCCCGAACTCGCCCACCGTGTGCGCGAAGGCCAGGACCGCCGCGGTGAGAAAGCCCGGACGGGCCAGCGGGACGGCCACCGTCAGGAAACGGTCCAGCGGCGAGGCCCGCAGGGTGGCGGCGACCTCCAGCGGACGCTCGCCGGCCGCCACGAAGGCGTCGCGCAGGGGCTGGACCGCGAAGGGGAGCGAATAGATCACCGACCCGATCACCAGCCCCGTGAAGCTGAACGCCAAGGACCGGCCCCCGAGCGCCTCCATCAGCCCGCCCACCGGCCCATGGGGCCCGAGCGCGATCAGCAGATAGAAGCCGAGCACCGTGGGCGGCAGGACCAGGGGCAGGGCCACGACCGCCTCCACGAGGATCTTGAGTCGCCAGCGACTGCGTGCGAGCCACCACGCCAGCGGCGTCCCGAGGAGGATCAGGATCAGCGTGCTCAGGCCGGCGAGCTCGAGCGTGATGCGAAGGGCCTGGAGGTCCTGGGGGCTGAGCACGGTCAGGGGGTCTCGTAGCCGAAGCTGCGGATCACCGACGCCGCCTCCTCGCCGCGCACGAACGCCAGTAGCGCGCGGGTCGCCTCGGTGTCGCGCAGCAGCAAGGCCTGCTGCTCGATGGGCCCATGGAGCGTCTTCGGGACCGTCCACCAGGACCCCTCCCGGGCACGCCCGGGACGGACCAGCTGGGACCGGGCGACGAGGCCCAGCTCCGCATTGCCGCTGGCGACGAACTGATAGGCCTGCGCGATGTTCTCGCCCCGCACCACTCGGTCCCGCAGCAGGGCCCAGAAACCGAGGCCCTCCAGCACCTCCCGGGCCGCGGCGCCGTAGGGGGCGAGGCGGGGATTGGCGATGGCCAGGTGCCGGAGCCCGGGGCGCGCCAGGACCTCGCCTCCGGCGTCGACGTAGCCCGGCTCCGGGCTCCACAGGACCAGGCGTCCGATGGCATAGGTGAACCGGCTGCCCGGAATCGCCGCCCCCGCCTCCTCCAGCAGGCGCGGACGGCGTACATCCGCGGCGAAGAACAGGTCGAAGGGCGCGCCGTTTCGGATCTGCGCGTAGTGCTTGCCCGTCGAGCCCGCGACGATGATCACCCGATGGCCGGTCGCGGCCTCGAAGCGCCGGGCGATGTGCTCGAGGGCGGGGGAGAAGTTGGAGGCCACGGCGACACGGATCTCTCCGCCCATGGCAGGACCACCCGAAAGCAGGACGATCACGAGCAGGAGGCGGGACAGCTGTGCTGGCACGGCTCGGAAGACTCCGCTCGGCTCAGCGCCGATGGACCCGGCCCCCGGGGGATCGGGCGCCCATCAGAAGCTCATCACCGCGAGGAGCACCAGCACCACGAGCGCTGCCCCGGCGAGCGCCAGCACCACCCGCAGCCAGCGGGCGAAGCGCATCTGCACGGCCACCGACCGGCCCTGCTGCTCCACCGCGGTGCGCTGGGTCTCGACAGACTGCTGCTGCAGGGCGAAGGCCTGGCGCTGGAGCTCCAGCGACTCGTTGGCCACCCGCCTGTACTCCTGCTCCAGCGCCCGTTGCGCGTCCCGGATCTCCGAGAGCAGGGCCTTGGTATCGTCCTCCTTCATGGGCTCTCCCCTGGCTGCGACGGAAAGGAAGGGCTTCGATCGGGGCTCAGTGGGACAACACCTCAAGCCCGAGGGTCCGGAAGGTATCCGGGGACACCAGCCTTCCCTGCGGTGCATACGCGCCGAGGTAGAGCTGTGCCTGGTGGGAGACGCGATCCTCCCCCTGCGCGTACTCGGGCACCCGGTCCATGGACCCGGCGAACTTCGTGCGGGTCAGCAGGTTGCGGTAGATCAGCAGACCCCGCTCCTCGCCGTCCCAGGGAATGACGTTGTACGGACCGGCCGGGAGCCTGGCGGCATCCGATGGCCGGCCCAGCACCACGTAGACGAAGCCGTCGGGGGCCACGCGCGCCTCCCGGTCCGCCAGGGTGTAGTGATTGTAGGTCTCTGTATCGCCGATGCTGACGGACCAGTAGCGGACATCGGTGCGGCCGATCTCCGCGGTGGTGGCCGGATAGCTGGGCGGGCGGAACCGGATCACCGCGACCTGACCGGCCATCCTCTCCAGGGGAACGACCAGGTAGTCGTTGTCGGCATTGGCGTACAGCCCCGCCGAGCTGACCCGGTAGGCGTGCAGGGCGTCGCCCGGGTTCAGGTCGAGCACGGGCGCCAGCACGCGCTCGGCGTAGATGTCCACCACCTGGTCCCGGATCATGCCGCGCAGCGGCGCGGACTTGATCAGCCGCGCGCGCGGGTGCGGCAGGTCGGCGCCCTCGCCGGTGCGCAGGTCAAATGCCCGGATGCGCGGCAGCGGGACGCCGCCCTCGGGCCCGCCGCGGGGGAGGTAATAGCGGAGAAACACGGCGATCTCGTCGATTCCGTCGCCGTAACGGAGCACGTTCGTCGCGCCGGCCGGGGCCCCGGCTCCCTCCGGGAGCACGAGCACCGTGTAGGCCCGTCCCTGTCCGCACTCGGCGCACCCCCCTGCGAAGGGGTTGGCGCTGCCCGGGTCGGCCTGGACCTGGAAATCGGCCAGGCTCGCCACGGCGGAGCGATCGCTGTTGTCGTAGACGCTGAAGCTCATGTAGCGGGCGTCGGGGAATACCCCGTCGATGCGCAGCCCGAGCTGGCGCTTCGCGCCGCGCCTGGGCAGCTCGTAGGTCCAGTAGTTGGCGTTGGCATCCGGGAAGAAGCGCACCGCGGGGTCGGTGCCCAGATACGCCTTCTCCCACCCCCCTTCCAGGGCCGCCCGGGCGGGCGACGAGGCGGCAAGCACGCCCAGCACCGCGAGCAGCATGGCGGGCAGCAGCCTCGGCCACCCCTTGTCCGTCGTAGGTCTCATCGTCTGCCTGTCGTCTGCGGCCCGACCACAGCAGGCCGGCCGTCTATCGGACCCGCCAGCAGTGCACCACCGGCCGGGCACCGTCCGCGAAGGGCTCCAGCACATAGAGCAGCCCGGAGGCCGGATCGTAGGCTGCCGCCGACAGCCTGTACCGGCGCTGAACGCCGGATCCCAGCATGTCCCGGTCCGTGCCCGTGGGGTTCAGGAACAGGTGCTCGTCGACGTCCAGGTGCGCGTAGGGCTGGGGCTCCCAGGGCGCCGCCGCGCCGGCGGCCACCCGCGCCAGGTCCGCAGGGTCGTAGAGCAGCAGCCGCGCACCGAAACGGCCGCTCCACCAGCCGCGGTAGTCGTTGTGGCCTTCGCACTCGTGCAGGTCCGCCTCCGGGCAGGGCGTGCCGTCGGCCAGGCGGCAGACCGGGAATTGCCCGACGAACGCCCCGTCCACGCACGGCCGATCCGGTCCCGCGGGATTGACATATCCGTACCAGTACTTCGCGCCCGTCCCCTTGGTGCCGGCGAACAGCACCGCACTCCTCCCCGAGGGGGCCGTGATCCAGGCCGCCCCTTCCCACTCGTCCGGGTGCTGATAGCCGTCCAGGGCGCGCTCGATCCGGTCGGTCTCCTCGGAGCTGGCGTACTGCAGCAGCACCGTGCTGTCGAGCCGGGCCCCGGGCGGAGGCGGTGCGCCCCCCTCGGTCCAGGGGCGGTAGGCGAACAGGGTCGGCCCCATTCCGGACCAGCCGCCGTCGCGGAAGCGCCCGGTGCCCAGAGGGCGGCCGGCGGTATGGTCCCGGGCCCAGCCCCGCGGGATGTCCAGCATGTACCCGCTCACTGCGCTGGGGGACCGCCCGGCCATGAGCCAGGGGCCCTGCACCCGGGGGTCGGTCAGATCCGGGGAGAGCCAGACGTGGGTGGGCTCCGGCGGGTCCGGAGGCAGGTGCTGGCCCCAGCTCAGGTGGATCCTGGGCCCCGTGGCCGCGGTGTCGAGGTACTGCATCCCGATGCGCGGGATCTCCTCCATGCCGGTAAAGAACCCCTTGAGGACGTCGTGAAAGCCCTGGAGGAAAGTCGCTTCGGGCAGGTCTGCCGGATCGCGCGCCCGGCCCGGGGGGGGTATGGCCACCTCGGCGACTTGGCTGCCGTCCGGCAGCTCGCCATAGGCCAGCCGGTCGTGCCCCGTGATGAACAGCGACCCCGGAAAGCCGTCCGCAGGCCCATCAGGATCACCTGCCGGGTTGAAGGTCATGGCGTTCCCGCCGTAGTCGAACGTCCGCGGCCGATCTTCTGCGCCGGGCAGGCGGAAGGCACCCAGGTACTCCAGGTCGTCGGGCAGGACCCGCCCGGCCGGGGGGGCCGACTGCGCGGCTGCCGCCGCGGCGAGCAGGCCCAGGGCGACCACAGATCTCTTGAATCCCCCCCTCCGGCCCGGTCGCGCGAGCGCCCTCCCGCTGCATCCAGTAGTCAGACGACACTCGAACATGGTCTTGCCCTCCCATCCTGAGCGCGGCGATCCCGCCCGTCGCCGGGCGACGCCTGCCGTCACCCTCCGGGCCGTCCCCGGGGGTAGGCCTGCAGACGTTTCCGGTAGAGAAACAGCACACCCGGCCCGAACGCCAACAGCATGACCGCAATGCCGCTGGCGATGCCGAGGCCCGTCGCCAGGGGCGCCGAGCAGTCATCGCGCTGGCGCACGATCAGATGGCTGGGCACCGCCACCAGCAGCTCCAGCACGCTGCCGCTCAGCAGCCACCGCAGCACGCGGCTCAGCGGGGCGGACACCTCCCTGAGGTGAAGATAGAGGATGATGGCCCAGGACAGCCAGAGGCCCAGCCACCACGCGAGGATCTTCCAGCGGGCGTCGATCGGAGACACGTAGGGCTGATTGAAGACATCGTCGCCCAGCACGCCTGCGGCCACCGCCACGACCGCGGCGAAGGTCAGAAGGCCCACAAGCGCCGCGGTGGTGGCGACGGAGACCCAGAGACGGGTGCGCCGCCTCAGCAACGGCCCCGACCTGTCCACCGAGAGCAGCAGCAGCAGCGCCTCGCCGCCCAGGAGAATCCCGACCACCAGCCAGACCATCCACTCGGCGTAGAGCTCGGCGAGCCCCTCCCATGACAGGGAGCCCGCCATCAGGCGGGCCGCCGGGACCAGGAGGCAGACCACGACCAGGCCGTAGAAGCCGGTGACGAGGAGCCCCCAGCTTCTCATGCCGCGCCCCTTCCACGACGCCCCGGGCCCGGGCCCTCGGCGGGCGCCCGGGCGCCGCCGGGGCAGGGCGCGTCCGACGGCCCCGCCACCGGCCTACCCCGCCGCCTGTCCGTCGGCGTCGCCCGCCGGCAACGGCTTCTGGGTCCAGTTCTCCGCCTCCACGAACACCCGCTTGACGTGCGCAAAGCGCTGCTTCAGCAATCGGTCCAGCCGGTCGATGGAGGCCTCCACATCTTCCGCCCGGGCCGAGGCCCTGAACTTGACGCTGATGTTGACCAAAATGAACTCGGGGCCCATGTGCATGGTGAGCACCTCGTGCACCCGATCGATCTCCGGACACGCGAGGGCGGTTTCCCGGATCCCGTCGACCACCCGTTTGTTCGCGCTCTCGCCGATCAGCAGGCCCTTGGTCTCGTAGGCCAGCCACACCGCCGTTCCACCGAGGATCAGTCCGATCACCAGGGAGGCCACGCCGTCGGCCCAGAGCACGCCGGCGTAGTCGCTGAGCA
Organism: Chromatiales bacterium; assembly: GCA_050050175.1. Classification (GTDB taxonomy): domain Bacteria; phylum Pseudomonadota; class Gammaproteobacteria; order Chromatiales; family Chromatiaceae; genus CAVQCX01. Next base: position 823 of record JASFUT010000114.1, on the reverse strand, counting down.
GGACGGCGCCGAACGCGACCAGCAGCCCCAGCATGGCCGCGGAGTCCTCGAACAGGACCACGAACATGGACGGGTCCTTGCCGCGATGCACCGCCTCGATGTAGCCCCACTTGCCCTTGGTCTTGGTGAACTCGGAAAGCGCGAAAAACCAGGCCGCCCCCTCGAACACCATTGCCAGACCCAGCACCAGGTAGTTGACCAGCGCATTCTCGATGGGCCGGGGATCGCCCAGCCGGTGAACGCCCTCGTAGACAGAGACGCCGGCGCCCACGGCGAAGATCATGATCGCCACGACAAAGCTCCAGAAGTAGACCTCCTTCCCGTGGCCGAAGGGGAAGCGCTCGTCGGCCGGCCTGCGGGAGCGGCGCAGGCCGTGCAGCAGCAGGACCTGGTTGCCGGTGTCGACGAGGGAGTGAACGCCCTCCGAGAACATGGCGGAGCTGCCCGTAACCGCCGCGGCCACGAACTTGGTCACGGCGATCAGCGTATTGCCCGCCAGCGCGGCGAAGATGACCTTCTTGGATGAGCCCGACATAGGGTCCCCGTCTCGTGCTCCCAACCCGGCGAGGCGTCCGCCTTGTCCCCGGCCGGGCGCGGACCGCTCAGGGCCCGGCGCACCGGGCCAGCAGCCGATCGAGCTGGTTGGCGAAGTTCTGGCGGTCGGTCTTGCTCAGCGTGGGCGGTCCGCCGGACACCGCCCCGGTGGAGCGCAGCTCCTCCATGAGGTTTCGCATCGCCAGGCGCTCGCGGACGTTCTCGACGGTGTAGAGCTCACCCCGGGGGTTGAGCGCCACACCGCCCTTGTCCACGACCTCCGCCGCCA
>JASFUT010000113.1:0-9747 GCA_050050175.1 Chromatiales bacterium | reverse complement strand
GGGGATCGATATCCCCGCCTCGGAGATCCTCACGCCACCCGTGGCCGCCGTCGACTGGCTGCGCCGCAACCGGCCCGGGCCCGCGGCCCTGTTCGTCCGCCAGGCCACCCGCGCGGACTTCGACGGCGTCGAGCTGCTCGACGACGGGGCCGAGTCCGCGGCCGGCGCAGTGGTGGTGGGGGACATGGGCGACCGTTGGGACTATCCCACCCTCAACCGGGCCTTTCGGCTCCTCATGGACCCGGCCCGGCCCCGTCTGATCGCCCTCGGGATGACCCGTTACTGGAAGGCCGGCGACGGCCTGCGCCTGGACACCGCTCCGTTCGTGGTCGCCCTGGAGCACGCCGCAGGGGTCGAGGCCCTCGTGCTCGGCAAGCCGGCCGAAGGCTTCTTCCGCGCCGCCCTGCACAGGGTGGGCGCCGAGGCCGGCGAGACGTTGATGATCGGCGACGACATCCGCGGCGACATCGAAGGCGCCCGGCGGGCGGGCCTGAGGGCCATGCTCGTGCGCACGGGCAAGTTCCGACCCTCCGACCTCGAAAGCGACGTCGAGCCGGACGCGGTGGTGGGCTCGATTGCCGATCTTGCCCAGTGGTGGCGGGAAAGCGCCGAGTAGTCCACCGCTGGTCTTCTGAATAGCACCGCATCGCCCGCGGATAGGCGTCAGCCGGACGAATCCGGCTGCGTGGCCCCTGATCCGGGCGCGTCGAGGTCAGCGCGTCCGGCGATGGTACCCCCCAGGCTGATACCGAAAACGACCCAACCCAGCTGTCAACATTTCTTGCGCTGCCGAGGGGTCGCTCCCTCCGGTCGGCGGCGCTGAGCAGCGCGACCGACGCTGCGCGCCCGGGCGTTGGCAGTGCGGTGAAGGTTTCGGACCGGGGGCGTGCCTTCTGCATGCGATTCGAGCCTGCGGGTCGCGTCCCTGCGCATGGGCCGATTGTCAGAATCCTTTACAGTTTGGTCGGCGATATACGGTATTCTGCGCTGGATTTTTACAGTGTGGCGGCGCAGGGGTAGGCAAATCAATTGGTTGCGGCAGGCATGCTTATTGCTATCTAGTCTGCTCCGGCTCGGGAATTGAGGGTGCAATCATGCCGCGGTACCCCTTGCTGTACTTGGTCACTGCTCTGTTCTTCTTGGTTTCATCCTCTGAAGAGGCCTATGCCGTTCCGTTGATTGGAACCATGCCGGCTTGTATCGATACTGCCGACTATTCGTTCTGCAACTCGAGTTTCGAGGGCGCCAGCTTCTCGGGAGAGGGCACGTACGCGTTCGAAGTCGTCTTCGAGGACATGACCCACGTCGAGACCGTCTTGCCGAGCTTCTTGGAGGTGGATCTGTTCGGAGATCTGAATTTTGACATCCCGAGCGCGTTCAGCAACCCGAGCTTGACGCTCACCGAGATGGGCGGGATCCCAATTCCCCTCGATTTCGGCGTCGATCTTTTCGAATTGGATTCCATACGTTTTCGCTCGGACACCGAGGCTCCGGCGGGCCTTTACATACATGGCTTTCAGTTCAGTATTGAGTGCAGTGATCCCGGCGGAGACGGCTTCTGTGACCCAACGCGAACATTCAGCACCGTCGCAATCACCAGTGCCAATGTGGTAGGTGGCGTAAGAAAAGGGGTGTGGAAGGTTCCCGAGCCGGCCTCTGTCGCGCTGCTGGTGCTCGGACTGGCCGGAGTCGGGATCGCCAGAAGAAGGACAGGCTGAACCAGGGGTTATCGCCGAAAGGGGGAAGGCCGCCCGTTTGCCGCAGAACAATCATCGTTGCCAACCCGCCCGGCCTCAAAGCCATGCGCACAGGAGTGGGTGCCTGGCGACCGGGCAACGACTGGGCGTTTTTCGGTTGTCACCCTGTCGGCGCTTGGCCGGACTCAGCCGTAATGTCCGGGCATGAGTGGATTCATTGCCGCTGCCGTCGGCACAGCGCATTCCCTCGTCGCCGAGTGCCTGCGAACGAGTTCCAGCGCTGCCGCGGGATCTGCGATGCGTTTTCCCCGGCGTGGAGCCCTCTCCCTCCGAAGGTCGGCTCGAACAGAATGATCCGCCGCCGTTCGTCTCCGGCGGAGTCAGATATTCAGGAGCTGCGGTAGCCGGCCAGGGCGCGGCTCAGCCGGTCGGTGATCGCATCGCGGAGCTCGCCCGGGGCGAGGACCTCGACGTCCGGGCCGTACTTCAGGATGTCCATGACCAGCTCGCGTGGGTCGTGGTATGGCACCTTCAGCTCGTAGCTGCCGTCCCGCAGCACACGGCCCTCCTGCCGTGGATGCCAGCGCTCGCGGGAGACCCAGCGGGCACGCTGAGGGGTGAACCGCAGCACGGCGACGTGGTCCGCCGGGCCGGCGAAGATGCCGTAGGCCCCCGTGTAGTGGGCATCCAGCTCCGCTTCGGGGACCTCCCGCGCGGGGCCCTGCAGCACCCGGGCGGACTCGACGGCGTCCAGCGCGAAGGTGCGCAGGCCGTCGCGGAGGTGGCACCAGGCGTCCAGGTACCAGTTGTCGCGGTAGTGCACCAGTCGCTGCGGGGAGACCTCGCGCTCGTCCGCCCGGTCCCGGGCCCGGCTGTAGTAGCGGATGCGCAGGCGGCGCCGCCGCGCGGTGGCGTCGGCCACCGGGCGGAAGTGCTCCCCGGGAGGCCGGGCGGCGGCGCGCAGGATGCGCACGCGGCTGGCGAGCTCGCCGCCGTCGGCGCGCTGCACCCGCAGGAGTTGGTCGATGCGGCCGCGAAGCGGCGCCAGCTGATCCTCCAGCAGGCCCGGCTGGACGTCCGAGAGCAGCTGCTGGACGCCGATCAGGGCGTGGAGCTCGGATGCATTGAGCCAGACCCCGGGCAGCTCGTACATGCCGCCTTCGCTGCGGTCGTAGTAGTAGCCGTTGTGCTCCCGGTCGTACTTGATGGGGGCGTTGAGGTAGAGCCGCATGGACTCGATCACGCGCTTGGCGGTTGCCCGCGAGCACTCAAGCTCTTCCTGGATGCGGGCGCGCGAGACGGGGCGGCGTGCGGCGCTGAGCAGGCGGTGGAGGTCGAAGATACGGTCGAAGCGGTCCATGCCGCGGCGCGGCTCAGTGGTGGTCGCGGATCAGCTTCTCGGCGGCGGCGGGGTCGACCGACCACAGGCGCTCGAGCTGGTAGAAGTCGCGCACCTTGGGCAGCATGACGTGCACCACCACCCCGTTGAGGTCGATCAGGGCCCATTCCCCCTGGTCGACGCCCTCGGTGCCCAGGGGCGGCTCGCCGGCCTGCTTGGCCTGGAAGGCCACCGCCTCGGCCGTGGCCTTCACGTGGCGGTCCGAGGTGCCGCTTGCGATCACCATGATGTCGGTGATGCTGGTCTTGCCCCTGACGTCGAGCACCTTGACGTCCCGGGCCTTCATGTCCTCCAGAACGCGGACGACGAGATCGCGAAGCTCTTCTACCTGCATTAAGTGTCCTTGGGGATGGGGTGTCAGCCAATGATAACCCACCGGGGGAGATGCCGCCGGGGGCGCCGTGGAGCTACCGTGCGTCGGCGTAGAGTCCCTCGCGCTGCACGAGCTCCTGCACGGCGTCCGGCATCAGGTAGCGGGGACTCAGACCCCGGGCCACGCGGTCGCGGATGTCCGTCGCGGATATCGCGAGCTGGGTCACGGGGAAGAAGAGGATGCTCCCCGCCGGCGCCGCGCGAAGCCGTGCCGGGTCCGCGGTCAGGCGGCCGTCAAGCAGCGGGCGCAGCTGCGGATCCCTGGGCACCTCGGCCCCGGGACGCTGCATGATCACCAGGTGGGCCAGCCCGACGATGCGCTCGGGCCGGTGCCAGGTGGGGAAGCCGCGGAAGGCGTCGCCGCCCAGGAGGAGGCATAGCGGACGGTCGCCATGCTCGGCGCGCAGGGACTCGAGGGTGTGCAGCGTGTAGGACGGGCCGTCGCGGCGCAGCTCCCGGTCGTCTGCGGCGAAGCCCCTCTGCCCGGCAATGGCGGCGCGCACCATCTCGAGGCGCAGCTCCCCCGGCGCCGCCGGCTGGTCGCGGTGCACCGCGACCTTCAGCGGCACGAACCGCACCTCGTCCAGACCGAGACCCTCGAGCACATCCAGGGCCGTGCGCAGGTGACCGAAGTGGATGGGGTCGAAGGTGCCGCCGAGGACGCCGATCATGGCAGGCCCCTCTGCTTTCCGTATCGCCGGCCGAAACCGGTCCTACGGACCCTCCACCGGAGAGGCGCAGAGCCTGATGCGCAGGGTCCGTTGCTCCACTCGAGAGCAGGCGGTGCCTGCAGAGGACGGGTGCTCGAATTGCGAATGGCGCATTTGTTGCCTGGCGTCCTCTGCGTCTCGGCGGTTCGAATTGGAGGCATCCGCCTCAGGTGCGGACGTGGCCGTCGCCCAGCACCACGAACTTGACGGAGGTGAGGCCCTCCAGGCCCACCGGACCGCGGGCGTGGAATTTGTCGGTGGAGATGCCGATCTCCGCGCCCAGGCCGTACTCGAACCCGTCGGCGAAGCGGGTTGAGGCGTTGACCATCACCGAGCTGGAGTCCACCTCGCGCAGGAACCGCCGCGCGCGGGTGAAGCTCTCGGTGACGATGCTGTCGGTGTGCTGGGAGCCGTATCGGGTGATATGGTCGATGGCCTCGTCGATGTCCTTGACGACGCGCACGGCCAGGATCGGGGCCAGGTACTCCGCCGCCCAGTCCTCCTCGGCGGCCGGGTTGGTCCCGGGCACCAGCCGGCGGGTGGTCTCGCAGCCGCGAAGCTCCACGCCCTTCTCCTGGAGCATTCGTCCGAGCTCCGGGAGCACGTCCTCCGCCACGCCCTCGGCCACGAGAAGGGTCTCCATGGTGTTGCAGGTCCCGTAGCGCTGGGTCTTGGCGTTGAAGGCCACCTGCATGGCCTTCTCCAGGTCGGCCTCGTCGTCGATGAAGACGTGGCAGACGCCGTCGAGGTGTTTGATAACGGGCACGCGGGCGTCGCGGCTGATGCGTTCGATCAGCCCCTTGCCGCCGCGCGGGATGATCACGTCCACGTACTCGGGCATGGCGATCATGGCCCCGACCGCGGCCCGGTCGGTGGTGCCCACCACCTGAACCGCATCCGCGGGCAGGGCGGCCGCCTCCAGGCCGCGGTGGATGCAGGCGGCGATGGCCTGGTTGGAATGGAAGGCCTCCGAGCCGCCCCGCAGGAGCGCCGCGTTGCCGGACTTCAGGCAGAGCGCCGCTGCGTCGGCGGTGACGTTGGGGCGGGACTCGTAGATGATGCCCACCACTCCCAGGGGCACCCGCATGCGCCCCACCTGGATGCCGGACGGGCGGTAGCGCAGATCGAACATCTCCCCCACGGGGTCCGGGAGGGCGGCGATCTGCTGCAGGCCTTCGATCATTGCATCGATGCGGGCGGAAGTCAGCTCCAGGCGGTCCAGGAGGGCGGGCTCCAGGCCTGCGGCGGCGCCCGCCTCCAGGTCCCTGCGGTTGGCGGCCGCCAGGGCCTCGCGGCCGGCCTCCAGCTCCCGAGCGACGGCCAGCAGCGCCCCGTCCTTTTCGGCCGTGGCCGCGGCCGCCAGCGCCCTGGAGGCGGCGCGCGCCCTGCCTCCCAGGCCGTTGATGTAGGCGGTGACGTCGGTGATGGTCTCGGCGATGCTTGCGGACATGGGGTCTTCCGTCGAGCTGTTGAAATCACAGCAGTTTATCAGAATGGCGGGCGCGCCGCGGATCGGGGTGCGGGGAGCAGGTGGATGGGGAGAGCGATGGACGTCGGAAAGCCGGCGCACCGCAGACCGGGGCGGGCTGCCGACCGCCGGGACGGATCGGCGGGCCGGCAGTCGCGTTCGGAAGACGGTGCAGAGGGCAGCGCCGCAAGCGGCAGGTCGATCCCCCGGGGGTCGATTCCGTCAGTCGGGGTCGGCGAGGCCCGGGTCGGTGCCGGCCATGCCCAGGGCGATACTATGCAGGGCCGCCCAGGGCTCACCCTGCCCCTGTCCCTTGATGATGCGGTCGGCGCGGGCGCACCGGGCCAGCAATGCCTGCCAGCGCGCCACCGAGAGGCGCTCGATCCCCTTGCGGACCACGGGCTTGCGGCGGTCCCAGACCCGGTGGGCGGCCATGACCTGATCCGGATTGCTCCCCGCGCGAATCTCGAAGGCCATGGAGGCCAGCGAGCGGACCTCGCGGGCCAGGGCCCAGAGCACGACGGGCTCCGGGGTCCCCTCGGCGCGCAGGCCATCGATCATGCGCACGCAGCGCGCCCCGCGCCCCTGCAGGGCGCTGTCCACCAGCCCGAACACGTCGAACCGCGCGCTGTCGGCGACGGTGTCGGCCAGCATCTCGGCGCTGACCGCCCCCGGGCCGTTGAGGAGCGCCAGCTTGTCGATCTCCTGGGCGGCGGCCAGCAGGTTGCCTTCGACTCGATCGGCCAGCATCTGCACCACGCCCGGCTCCGGGACCAGGCCGGTCCGGCGCATGCGCTGCTCGATCCACGGCGACAATCGCTGCCCCTCGACGGGCCAGATCTGGGTCAGGACCCCGATCCGATCCAGGGCCTTCACCCACCTGCCGCTCAGCTGGGCGCGGTCGAGCTTCGGGCAGCTGACCAGCAGGACCGTGCCTTCGGGCGGGCGGGCAGCATAATCGGCGAGCGCGGCGGAGCCCTCGTTGCCGATCTTCGCGCTGGCCAGCCGCAGGTCGAGGATGCGCTTGTCGGAGAACAGGGAGAGGTTGTCGGCCTCGGCCAGCAGATTGGACCAGCTGAAGCCGGGTCCCGCCTCGAAGACCTCCCGCTCGTCGTAGCCGCGCTCCCGGGCCGCGCGCCGTACCGCGTCGGCGGCCTCGCCCATCTGCAGGGGCTCGTCGCCGCACAGCAGGTAGCAGGGGGCCAGGCCCTTGGCGAGGTGGCCGGGGAGCTGATCGGCGCGCAGGCGCACGGCGTGACGCGCTCAGCGCAGCCGGGCTTCCAGACGGTTTATCACCCGCGTCGCCAGGTCCTCACGCATGGCCTCCCTGAGGTCTTCCTGCTCCTGCTGCTTGCCCAGGGTCTGGATCTCGGGGTTGAGCAGCGCCTGCCGGGCCACCAGCCGCTGGGGGGGCACCAGCTCGGTGCCGGCCGCGTCGGTCAGGTCGAACTCGAGGATCTGGTAGAGCTCATACTCCAGCCCCTTGCCCCGGCCGTCGACCGTCAGCAGCCGCCGGCCCGTGTCCTCGCCCAGGATGCGCAGCACGCTGCCGGCCCCGGCACGACTGTCCGCCAGCCGTACCCCCGCCGACTCGAGCGCACGGGCCAGGTGCCGGTCGATGGCCGCGAAGGGTGTCCGCCCCTGGACGTAGACCGGCGAGATCTCCGCCGGCAGCTGCGTGGCGCCGCGCAGCTGCCAGCCACAGGCGGTGACCGCCAGCGTCGCCAGCAGGCCCCACAGGGGCAGGGTCGCCCGGAGCAGTCGCTGATGCATCATTAGTCTCTCCATTCGATGGTGGAGCCCCGTTCGCCCCGGCGAGGCGTTCATTTGGCCACGATGTTGACCAGCTTGTCGGGCACCACGATGACCTTGCGGACCCGCGCGTCGCCGACGAAGCGCTGGACGTTGTCGTTTGCCCTCGCCCGGGCCTCGATCGCGGCCTTGTCCGCCCCCGCCGGAACCTCGATCCTGGCCCGGACCTTGCCGTTGACCTGGACCACGTACTGGATGCTGTCCTGGATCAGAGCGGTCTCGTCAGGCGCGGGCCAGGGCGCCCGAAGGATCTCGTCGCCGTAGCCGAGCTCGCGCCACAGGTGGTGGGTCAGGTGGGGCGCGATGGGGCCCAGGAGCCGCAGCACGATCCCCAGACCCTCGTGGAGCACGGCACGGTCGCCCGGGGCGCCGCCCAGCCGGTTCAGGGCGTTGACCATGGTCATGCAGGCCGACACCACGGTGTTGAACTGCTGGCGGTCATAGTCGTAGCGGGCCTTCCTCAGCGCCTCGTGCACCTCGCGCCGCACCGCCCGGGCGCCGTCGTCCAGGGAGGAGGGGTCGCCCGGCCCCGTCCGCAGCGCCTCGGCATTGCCCGAGGCCAGGGCCCAGAGCCGGCGCAGGAAGCGATGCGCCCCCTCCACCCCCTCGTCCGACCACTCGAGCGACTGGTCCGGCGGCGCGGTGAACATGGTGTAGAGCCGCACCGTGTCGGCCCCGTAGCGGTCGATCAGGGCCTGGGGGTCCACGCCGTTGTTCTTCGACTTGGACATCTTCTCCACGCCCCCGATCTGCACGGGCGTGCCGTCGGCGGTGAGCCTCGCCTCGATCGGGCGGCCTCTGGCGTCGCGCTCGACGCTCACCTCCGCGGGGTCGTACCAGTGCCGGTGGCCTCCGGATTCCTCCCGGTAGTAGGTGTCCGCCACCACCATGCCCTGGGTGAGCAGGCGCCCGAAAGGCTCTTTGCAGTGGACGAGGCCGGCGTCGCGCATCAGCTTGTGGTAGAAGCGCGCGTAGAGCAGGTGCAGGACGGCGTGCTCGATGCCGCCGACGTAGTGATCCACGGGCAGCCAGTAGTCGGCGCGGCCGTCCAGCATGGCCCGGTCGTTGTCCTGACAGGCGAAGCGCGCGTAGTACCAGCTCGACTCCATGAAAGTGTCGAAGGTATCGGTCTCGCGCCGTGCAGGCCCGGCGCAGACGGGGCACTGCGACTCGGCGAAGGCAGGATCCTCCTTGAGCGGATTGATGGTGCGCTCGTCGAGCTTCATCTCGGCGGGCAGCACCACCGGAAGGTCCTCGTCCGGGACGGGCACGACCCCGCAGCGCTCGCAGTGGATCATGGGAATCGGCGCACCCCAGTAGCGCTGGCGCGACACGCCCCAGTCGCGCAGCCGGTAGTTGACCGTCTTCCTGCCCCGGCCGCGCTCGGACAGCCACTCGGCGATGGCGTCGAACGCCTCGTCCGATGTCAGGCCGTCGAACGGACCGGAGTCGAAGAGAACCCCCTTGTCCACATAGGCGGCCGACTGGATGTCCACCTGCGAGCCGTCTGCCGGACGGATGACCTGCCGGATGGGGACGCCGTACTTCAGGGCGAAGGCATGATCGCGCTCGTCGTGGGCGGGCACCGCCATCACCGCGCCCGTGCCGTAGCCCATGAGCACGAAGTTGGCGGCGTACACGGGCACCCGGGCGCCGCTCACAGGGTGGATCGCGCTCACCCCCAGGGCGATTCCCCGCTTCTCGATGGTCTCCAGGTCCGCCTCGGAGGTCCCGCCGTGGCGGCACTCGGCGACGAACGCGGCGATCTGCGGGTCGGTCCGGGCGGCCTCCAGGGCCAGCGGGTGCTCGGCGGCCACCGCGACGTAGGTGACGCCCATGAGCGTGTCCGGGCGGGTCGTGAAGACGGTGAGCGTCTCGCGATGCCGCTCCAGCAGAAACTCCATCTGCACGCCGTAGGAGCGGCCGATCCAGTTGCGCTGCATGGTCACCACCTGCTCGGGCCAGCCCTCCAGGCGGTCGAGCTCCTCCAGGAGCTCGTCGGCGTAGGCGGTGATGCGTACGAACCACTGCGGGATCTCGCGGCGCTCCACCGGCGCGCCGGAGCGCCATCCCCGGCCGTCGATGACCTGCTCGTTGGCCAGCACGGTCTGGTCCACCGGGTCCCAGTTGACCACGGCGTTCTTTCGATAGACCAGACCCTTGCGGTACAGGCGCGTGAACAGCCACTGCTCCCAGCGGTAGTAGGCGGGGTCGCAGGTGGCCAGCTCCCGGCGCCAGTCATAGCCGAAGCCCAGGCGCCTGAGCTGGGCCTTCATATAGTCGATGTTC
>JASFUT010000112.1:0-9831 GCA_050050175.1 Chromatiales bacterium | reverse complement strand
GACGCATCCCCGAGGTGCGAGAGCTCTCCGGGCTGACCATGCGCCTGCGCCACGACGTGCGCAAGGCGAGCTGAGGCGCCGTCAGTCCGGCGCACCGCCCGTCGGGCACAGCTCCCGCAGACAGCACCCCGGGCACACCGGGCGCTTGCGGCAGCTGCCCTTGCCGTGGCGCACGATCAGCGCATGCATCTCGTTCAGCTCGTCCGGGTCGGGCCCGAGGGCCTGCTCCACCCCCAGTCTGAGGTCGTCGTAACCCTCGTCGCCCCGGATCAGTCCCAGACGGCCGAGCAGCCGGCGCGTGTAGGCGTCCACGACGAACACCGGCCGGCCGAAGCCGTAGAGCAGGATGTCGTCCGCCGTCTCAGGGCCCACGCCGTGGACCCCCAGCAGCTCGGCACGCAGGTCCGTCGTGCACAGCCGGGCCAAACCCGCCTCGCCGCCCCACTGGAGCCAGAACCGGCAGAAGGCAGCCAGCCTGCGGGCCTTGACATTGAAATAGCCGGCGGGGCGGATGCGAAGGGCCAGCTCCCGCTGGGGCGTTTCGGCGATGGCGCGGGGATCGAGCAGACCCGCCTCCCTGAGGGCGCCCACGGCCTTCTCCACGTTGGCCCAGGCGGTGTTCTGGGTGAGGACTGCCCCCACCGCGATCTCGAACACCGACTCGCCCGGCCACCAATGCTGGGGACCGTAGGCCGCACCCATCACCGAGCGGATGCGCCGCAGCGCCCCCGTCGGCAGGGCGCGGCTCACCGCGACGGCCCGCGGGGCCGCGCGGTGCGCCTCGGGCGCCGGCGGACCGGCGGCGCCGATACATCGCGTTGCTTGAGCCCCGCCAGATCCAGCAGTGCGGCGTCCTGGTCCGGACCAAGCTCCCGCCAGCGCCCCTGGACCAGCCGCGGAGGGAGCAGGATCGGCCCGTAGCGCACCCGGATGAGCCTGCTGACGCGCACGCCTACCGCCTCCCAGAGGCGGCGCACCTCGCGCTTGCGCCCCTCGGTGATCACCACGTGATACCAGCGGTTCGCCCCGGTGCCGCCGGAGGCCACGATATGCTCGAAGCGCCCGGGGCCGTCGTCCAGCTCCACGCCCTGGACCAGGCGCTCGAGCGCCTCCGGGGTCACCTCCCCGAGCGCCCTCACCGCGTACTCCCGCTCCACCTGTCGGCTGGGGTGCATCAGGCCGTTGGCCAGCTCGCCGTCGTTGGTGAGCAGGAGAAGCCCCGAGGTGTTGATGTCGAGCCTGCCTACGGCCACCCATCGGCCCTGCCTCAGCGGCGGCAGGCGCGCGAAGACGGTCGGCCGGCCCTGGGGATCCGATCGGGAGACCACCTCCCCTTCGGGCTTGTGGTAGGCGAGAATGCGTCGCGGGGCGTCGGCCTCGAGCCTCACCACCAGGCGGCGGCGCCCCATGGTGACGCGGTCGCCGCTGCGGACCCGATCGCCCGGCGACACGGGCTGACCGTTGACCCTGACCTCCCCGTCCGCGATCCACCGCTCCACCTGCCGGCGCGAGCCCCAGCCGCGGGCCGCCAGGTACTTGTGCACGCGCTCGCCCTGCTCTCGCGGGCGCTCAGGCATGGCCGGGGCCGTCCTCCGATCCCGGCCGGAGCCGATGCTCCGTCTCGAAAGACTCGGCCTCCGGCTCCTGACCGGAGACCCCCGCCCCCTCGAGGCCGTCCGTCCAACCCTCGTTCGGCGCGGCGGACGCATCCGGTCCGTCGGGGGCCGCATCCTCGCCGTCCATGGTCCCGCCCGTGCGGTCCCCGGGCGGGTCCAGCGCCAGCTCCCGGTTGATGGAGTCCAGATCCCGGAGCTCCGCGAGGGTGGGCAGCTCGTCCAGCGAGCGCAGGCCGAAGTAGTCCAGGAAGGTGCGTGTGGTCCCGAAAAGGGCCGGCCGGCCCGGCACGTCGCGGTGCCCGACCACCCGGACCCACTCGCGCTCCTGCAGCGTCTTGATGATGTTGGTGCTGACGCTCACGCCGCGGATGTCCTCGATCTCGCCGCGGGTGATCGGCTGACGGTAGGCGACGAGCGCCAGGGTCTCCATCAGGGCCCGGGAGTAGCGCCCGGGCTTCTCGTCCCAGAGCCGGGACACCCAGGGCGCGTACTCCGCCCGCACCTGGATTCGGAACCCGCTGCCCACCTCGGCCAGCTCGATGCCGCGCCCGGTGTAATCCGCCTGCAGCTCGGAGACGGCCTGCTGGATCCGCCCGCGCTCGGGACGCTCGTCCTCGCCGAACAGCGCCGCGAGCTGATCCAGGGACAGGGGGCGCCCGGCGGCGAGCAGGGCGGCCTCCAGGATCTGCTTCACGCTCCCGGGACCGGCCATGTCAGGCAGCGACCCCCTTGACGTGGATCGGCCCGAACGGCTCGGCCTGAACCAGCTCGATCAGGGACGCCCTCATCAGCTCCAGCACTGCCAGGAAGCTCACCACGACCCCGACCCTGCCCTCCGCGAGCTGGAACAGCCGGCCGAACTCCACGAAGCCATCGCCCTGGAGCTCCTCCAGGATGCGCGACATGCGCTCGCGCACGGACAGGGGCTCGCGCTGGACGTGGTGGCTGGAGAACATGTCCGCCCGATGCAGCACCTCGCGCAGTGCCAGCAGCAGCTCCCCCAGGTCGACGTCGGGGGCTCGACGCTGCTCCACGCGGTGGGGCATCTCCGCCTCGCCCTGGAAGACGTCCCGGCCGAGCTGCGGCAGGGCGTCGAGATCCTCGGCCGCCTGCTTGTAGCGCTCGTACTCCTGGAGTCGTCGGATCAGCTCGGCCCGCGGGTCCTCGGCTTCCTCCTCGTCGTCCGAGGCCAAGCGGGGAAGCAGCATGCGCGACTTGATCTCGGCGAGCATGGCGGCCATGACCAGGTACTCCGCCGCCAGCTCCAGGCGCAGCTCCTTCATCAGGTCGATGTACTTCATGTACTGTGCCGTGATCTGGGCGATCGGGATGTCGAGGATGTCCAGGTTCTGGCGCTTGATCAGGTACAGGAGCAGATCCAGCGGCCCCTCGAAGGCGTCGAGGAAGACCTCCAGCGCATCCGGCGGGATGTACAGGTCCTTGGGCGGGACGAGCAGCGGCTCGCCCTGGACCATCGCGAAGGGCATCTCTTCCTGAGAGGGCGGGTGCGCTGTGAGGGGGGGATGCTCCATGGCGCGAACGTGGTGATCAGCGGTAGTCAAGACGCATGGCGTGGCGCACCTCGTCAAGCGTCTCCCGGGCCACATCCCGCGCGGCCTCGGAGCCCTCGGCGACGATGGTGCGCACCACATCCGGCTGCTGCTCGTACTCGCGGGCCCTTTCCTGTACCGGCCCGAGCTCCTGGATGACGGAATCGATCACCGGCTGCTTGCACTCCAGGCACCCGATGCCGGCGGAGCGGCAGCCCTCCTGCACCCACTGCTTCACGCCTTCGTCGGAATAGACCAGATGGAACTGCCAGACCGGACACTTCTCGGGCTCGCCCGGATCGCTGCGGCGCACCCGCGCAGGGTCGGTCGGCATGGTGCGAAGGCGCTGGGACACGTCGGCGGGATCGTCGCGCAGTGAGATGGTGTTGTTGTAGGACTTGGACATCTTCTGCCCGTCCAGCCCCGGCATCCTGGGTGCCCGGGTGAGCAGCGGCTGGGGCTCGGGGAGAATGATCCGCCCGCTTCCCTCCAGGTAGCCGAACAGCCGCTCGCGCTCGTTCACCGTGATGTTCTGCTGCCCCTCGAGCAGGGCCCTGGCGGCGTTGAGGGCCGTCTCGTCGCCCTGCTCCTGGAACGCCCTGCGATACTGCTTGTAGAGCTTTCCGGGCTTCTTCCCCATCTTCTTGATGGCCTGCAGCGCCAGATCTTCGAACCCCGGCTCCCGGCCGTAGAGGTAGTTGAAGCGACGCGCGATCTCGCGGGTGAGCTCGACGTGGGCCACCTGATCCTCCCCCACGGGCACCAGCCCCGCCTTGTAGATCAGGATATCGGCGCTCTGCAGCAGCGGATACCCGAGGAAGCCGTAGGTCCCCAGATCCCGCTCCCGCAGCCTCTCCTGCTGGTCCTTGTAGGAGGGCACGCGCTCGAGCCACCCGAGCGGTGTGATCATGGAGAGCAGGAGATGGAACTCCGCATGCTCGGGCAGGCGCGACTGGATGAACAGCTTCGCCTCGTTGGGATTCACGCCCGCGGCCAGCCAGTCCACGACCATGTCCCAGACGCTCTCGGCGATACCCGAGGGGTCCTCGTAGTGGGTCGTGAGGGCGTGCCAGTCCGCAACGAAGAAGAAGCACTCGTACTGGTGCTGGAGCTCGACCCAGTTCTTCAGCACGCCGTGGTAGTGCCCCAGGTGCAGCCGTCCGGTGGGCCGCATGCCCGAGAGCACGCGGGCAGGCTTTGCTGGCACGGTGTTCAAGACAATCCCCCCGAAGCGTTCCCGCTCACAGCCCGAACAGGCCGAACACCAGAGCCCGGACCGCGGTGATCAACGGAAACAGAATGGTCGCGAGTATACCCGTAAAGAGCAGCCCGAGGACGATGAACAGGCCCCATGGCTCGAGGCGGCCATAGCGCCAGGCGAGCTTCGGCGGCATGAGGGCGGTCAGGATCCTGCCGCCGTCCAGGGGCAGGATCGGCAGCAGGTTGAGCACCATCAGCACCGCGTTGAACGTCACGCCGATCAGTCCCATGGCGATCAGGGGCCCCGCCGCCCACTCCAGCGATCCGCCCAGCAGCACTCCGGTCTTGGCCGCGAGGCCCCAGAGCAGGGCCATCACCAGGTTTGCGCCGGGGCCGGCCGCCGCCACCAGCGCCATGTCGCGGCGCGGGTTGTTCAGGTTGTCCCAGCTCACGGGAACCGGCTTCGCCCACCCGAACACCAGCGGCTGGGCCAGGTTCATGGTCACGACCAGCATGGCCACCGGGACCAGAATGGTTCCCACCGGATCGATGTGCCTGATCGGATTTAGGGTCACGCGCCCCAGCATTGCCGCCGTCGAGTCGCCCAGCTGCTTGGCGATCCAGCCGTGGGCCGCCTCGTGAAGAGTGACCGCGAAGATCAGCGGAAGGGCCCCGGCGGCGAGAACCTGGATCAGGGTTAGCTGTTGCATCTGGACACTCTGTCCGCTCGATCCTATGGACGCGGCCCGGGTCCGCTCAATCCTGCAGAAACAGGGACGCGTCACCCTTGCCGAGGCGCCGGACCCGGGGCATCTCCTCCTCGAGGGCCACCACGGTGGTCGGCTCCAGCCCGCAGTAGCCGCCGTCGATCACCAGGTCCACCTCGTGCTCCAGGGTCTGGCGGATGTCGTACGGATCGCTCAGCGGGAGATCGTCGTCCGGCAGGATCAGGGTGGAGCTCATGATCGGCTCGCCCAGCTCGGCGAGCAGGGCCTGGGCGATCCGGTTTTCCGGGATGCGTATGCCGATGGTCTTGCGCTTGGCGTGCTGGAGACGCCGCGGTACCTGCTTGGTGGCCTGGGCGATGAAGGTGTAGGGTCCCGGGGTCAGGGTCTTGAGAAGGCGAAAGTTCTCGTTGCTTATCCTGGCGTAGACGGCGATCTCAGAAAGATCCCGGCAGACCAGGGTGAAGTTCTTCGTGTCGTCGAGACGACGGATCCTCCGGATGCGCTCCATCGCGCCCTTGTCGCCGATCTGACACCCGAGCGCGTAGCAGGAGTCAGTGGGATAGACGATGAGCCCCCCATCGCGCAGGATCTCCACCGCCTGGCGGACGAGGCGCGGCTGGGGATTCTCGGGATGGATCTGGAAGAACTGGGCCATTGCGGAGCGGCGCCTTCGCGGCGATCAGAGTGCGGCGTGCCGGCGCACCTCGAAGGGCGCCCAGTCGCGCCAGATGGGAGTGCACCCGGGGGGAAGCGGCGGCAGCTCCCCGAGGTGCATCCACGGGTCCTCCGGGCCGTGGTAGTCCGACCCGGCCGACGCAAGCAGGCCGAATTCGGCTGCGTGCCGCGCCATGAGCAGACACTCCTCGCGGCTGTGGCTGCCGGACACCACCTCGAGACCCTCGCCGCCTGCGGCCCGGAATGCCGCCAGCAGCCGGCGCAGACGCGCGCGGGTCATCCGGTAACGGGCAGGATGCGCGATCACCGCCCGTCCCCCCGCGCCCCGGATCCAGCCCACGGCCTCCTCCAGGGTCGCCCACTCGCCCGGGACGTGTCCCGGCTTGCCCTGCACCAGGTAGCGCCGGAAGACGCGGCGCACGTCGGGCTCGACCCCCAGGCTCACCAGATGCCGGGCGAAGTGCGTACGGCTGACCAGGCGCCCGTTGGAGAGGGCGCGGGCCCCTTCAAAGGCCCCTTCGATCCCCTTGTCGCGATACAGGCGGCGGCCGATCTCCTCCGCCCGCCAGTCGCGGTATTCCCGCAGGCCCCTCAGCCCGGCCTCCAGGGCCGCATCGGCGGGGTCCACTCCGAGCCCGAGGACGTGGACTGTGCCCTTGTTCCAGGTGACCGACACCTCGACACCCGGAAGGAATCCCACGCCTGCTTCGCGGGCGGCCGCTGCTGCCTCCGCCACGCCCTCGGTGGTGTCGTGATCGGTGAGGGCGATCAGCTCCACGCCCGCGCCCGCCGCCCGGCGGGCCAGCTCGGCTGGAGCGAGCGTGCCGTCCGAAGCAGTGGAGTGGCTGTGGAGATCGATCTGGGGGTGCATCCGGCCATTGTAACGCAACCACCGCCTCGCCTGTCGTGCCCCGGGGGGCGGGGAGCGGCGCAGACGCCGCTCCCGGCGGCTGATAGAATCGGCTCGATGGACAGCACCGAAGTCGACATCAAGGCCGTCGGCGAGAACCTTGCCGGCGCCTCGGAGCGGCTCTCCGCCGCGTGGGATCAGCTGGAAGGGCCGGTGTACGGGGTGGAGACCACGCCCCGGCAGATCGCCGCAGCGCTCGCCCAGCTGTTCGAGGTGCTGGGTCGATGGGTAGAGGTGGAGGCGGACCCGCAAGGACCCGGCCTGGACCGTCTGGCGGGGTACGGGTTGAGGCTCATCCAGCAGCTCGCCGGATCCGCCGCACTGCTGGAGATGGCCGAGGTCAGCCACGAGGTGGAGCTGCAGGCCTACCCGTTCGGCGTCTGGGCGGCACGTCATGGGGCTCCGATCCGGCTCCTGGACCCCGTGGTCAACGCCGTGGCCTTCCTGGCCAACCACACCACCGAGCCCGACGACCTCCAGCGGCTGTTCAAGGGCATCTCCGAGATCCTGGAGGCAGTGGATCCGGAGATCCGCGGGGATCTGGAGGCGGGCGGCCCTTGGCGCCTGCTGCTGCTGAACCGCGCCATCGTCGCCACCCGCAGCCATCAGCCGGACCTGATGGAGGCCGCCTTCGCGGCGGTCGTCCGGTACCTGCCGGACGACGCCTCGAGGTTCTTCAGTGAAGGCATGGAGCAGATGGACCTGCTCGACTACCCCTCCCACGTTCGTCGCGTGATGCAGCGCTACTTCGACCGCTGGGGCGCCGGACAGCGGGTGCACTGATCGGGAGACGGACATGAAGTTCCTGATGGATTTCTTTCCGATCCTCCTGTTCTTCGCCGCCTACCAGGTCTACGACATCTATGTCGCCACGGTGGTCGCGGTGGCGGCGGGGCTGGCACAGGTCGCCTGGCAGAAGCTTCGTACGGGCCGGGTGGAGCGGCTGCAGGCGATCACCGTGGCCGTTCTGGTCGTCTTCGGGGGGCTGACGCTGCTGCTCAGGGACCCGCTGTTCATCAAGTGGAAGCCCACCGTCGTCTACTGGCTGCTCGGCGCAGGATTTCTGGCGACACAGTTCATCGGCAGCGCCCCGCTGGTGCAGCGCATGCTGGGACATGCCTTGGTTCTGCCTGATCGGATATGGCGTCGGCTCAACCTGGCCTGGCTGGCGTTCTTCATCCTGATGGGCCTGATAAATCTGTACGTCGCCTTCAGTTTCCCGGAGAACGTCTGGGTGAACTTCAAGCTGTTCGGGCTCATGGGGCTGACGCTGGCGTTCGTCGTCGTGCAGAGCTTCTACGTGGCCCGGCACATCCCCGACGAGAGCGCCGACGAGGCGGAGGAGGAGACCTGAGTGTATTACGTCATCATCGGCGAGGACCGGGAGGACAGCCTGGAAGCGCGTCGGCGGGCACGACCGGACCATCTCGCCCGGCTGGAGGCGCTCCAGTCCGATGGGCGGCTCCTGCTCGCGGGCCCCTTTCCGGCCATCGACAGCGATGATCCGGGACCGGCGGGATTCACCGGCAGCCTGATCGTGGCTGAGTTCGCCGACCACGCCGAGGCCAGGGCCTGGGCCGACGAGGACCCGTACATGCTCACTGGCGTGTACTCCCGGGTCACCGTCACCCCGTTCAAGAAGGTTCTGCCCTGAGTATCTGTGAACCGTGACCGCGGAACTCCCCGCTCCGCCCTTGCACGGATAAACTGGGCAGTCATCGCTTTTCTACATCAAGGGAACAACGCATGAAGAAGACCATTCCGATTCTGCTTATGGCCGCGGTCGTGCTTGTCGCGGGCTGCGATCAGAAGAAAGGCACCCTGCCTGCGCCGAGCACGGGCAACGGGGCCAACGCCTCGGAGCCTTCGGGCGATCGGGGCGGCTCGAAGGCCGCGGCCGACGCCCTGGTCACCGTCAACGGCCAGCCGGTGGGCCGCCAGACATTCGCCGCCATGCTCGCCGAGTGGAACACCCGCAGCCCGGGGTCTGTCAGCTCGCCGCAGGTCCAGGCGGCGCTCCTGAACGAGATGGTCAACTTCGTGATACTGAGCCAGGAAGCGGAGAAGCAGGGCCTGCAGAACTCCGAGCGGGTCGAGGCGGCGCTCGACTGGGCCAGGACCAAGACCCTCGCCCAGGCCATGCTCAACAAGCAGCTGGGCGGGGACGCCATTGACGAGTCGGAGCTTCGCCAGGCCTACGAGGAGAAGTACCCGGCGGCCGGCACCAAGGAGTACAAGGCGCGGCATATCCTGGTCGAGACCGAGGATGAAGCCAAGGCCCTGATCACGCAGCTCGGGGAGGGTGCGGACTTCGCGGAGCTGGCAAAGGAGCACTCGACAGGGCCCTCCGGCTCCCGGGGCGGCGAGCTCGGCTGGTTCGGGCCCGCCGACATGGTGCCCCCCTTCTCGGAGGCCGTCGCCGCAATGGAGAAAGGCGCGGTGTCGGCGGAGCCCGTCGAGACCGGATTCGGATGGCACGTGATTCTGCTCGAAGACGTGCGCGAGAACCCGCGCCCGGCGTTCGAGTCGGTCAAGGACGAGCTCATGTCCGAGCTGCGCCAGAAGCGCATACAGGAGTACGTGGGCACCCTGCGCGAGAAGGCGACGATCGAGGTCAATACCTCGTCCGCGAGCCCTCAGCCGAGCGCGGGAGACGCTACCGGGAATCGACCCGACGAGGGCTCCGAGTAACGCCCTGCCCCGGCCGGGACGTCGGTCCCGGCCGGCATGCCGTCAGTCGTCCTTCTCCGGCCGTTGCTTCCTGACGCTGGTGAAGGAGACCACCGAGGCGGTCTGGGGCTCGTCCGCATAGTGGGGACGCTCCTCGGGTATGCCCGCGGCGTCGGCCAGCTCGCGCTCGCGCGCGGCGATGAGACCGAGACACATGCGCACGTCCTCGATCGTGGCGTCCGACAGGGGATGCTTGATCCCCGGGTGCGGCGGCGTGGTGTCCCTGATGATGGACGCCAGGACCTTGCGCATCGTCTTCAGAACTTCGCGCTCTTTGCTTGAATCTGAGCTCATGGCAACTCCGTGATATAGCTCGCTCTGGCCCTGAAGGCCGCATGGGAAGCCGGGCGCGGGCGAGCCCGGAAGTGACTCCCCTGCGGGTGGGAAGGCGGCCCGGGCGGACGCCCGCCCACTGCCGTCCA
>JASFUT010000111.1:0-9883 GCA_050050175.1 Chromatiales bacterium | reverse complement strand
GTTCGCGCCCCCTACTCGGGCATAGTCACCGAGCGCCACGTCGAGCCCGGAGAGACGGCGCAGCCCGGGCAGCCGCTGATGACGGGCCTTTCGCTCGAGAAGCTGCGAGTCAACGTGGACGTGCCCCAGGGCTTCATCGACGAGGTACGCCGCACGCCCGAGGCCCGGGTCGTCGTGCCGGACGGCGACGCCATTGCGGGGCGCGAGATCACCGTGTTCCCCTACGCCGACCCCGCGAGCAACACCTTCCGGGTGCGCGTGGAGCTCGCCGAGGGCACTCAGGGCCTGTTTCCCGGCATGTTCGTAAAGGCGGTGTTCAGCGTCGGCACCGAGCGCCGGATGCTCGTCCCGGCCGAAGCGGTGGTCTATCGCAGCGAGGTGACCGCCGTATACGTGGTGGACGCCGACGGCCGGGTCGGCTTCCGCCATGTCCGGGTGGGGCGGCAGACGTCCGACGGGCGGATCGAGATCCTCGCCGGACTGGAGGAAGGCGAGCGGGTTGCCCTGGACCCTATAGCGGCCGGGACGCGCCTCCGGGAGGAAAGGTCGGGGTCCGGTGATGGCTGAGCTCGGCATCTCGGGGCGCATCGCCGAACGGTTCCTCAACACCGAGATCACGCCGCTCCTGGCGCTCCTGGGCCTTCTGCTCGGGGTCTTCGCGGTGCTGGTCACGCCGCGGGAGGAGGAGCCGCAGATCAACGTCACCTTCGCCAACGTCTTCATCCCCTTCCCCGGAGCCAGCGCCACCGAGATCGAGCACCTGGTGGCAACCCCGGCGGAGCAGGTGCTCTCGGAGATCGAGGGCGTCAAGCACGTCTACTCCACCTCCCGGCCGGGCATGGCCATCCTGACCGTGCAGTACCAGGTCGGAGAGGACCGGACCCAGGCCATCGTGCGGCTCTACAACAAGGTGTTCTCCAACCAGGACTGGCTGCCCCGGAACCTCGGCGTGGGCCAGCCCATCATCAAGCCCAAGGGCATCGACGACGTGCCCATCGTCACGGCCACTCTGTGGAGCGAGGACCCGGACGTCGGCGCCTACGAGCTCGGCCAGGTCGCCCACGCCCTGGAGGCGGAGCTGAAGCGGGTGCCCGGCACCCGCGACATCTACACCATCGGCAACGCCGAACGGGTGGTCCACGTGCTCCTCGACCCCCAGGCCCTGGCCGGCTACGGAATCGACCTCCAGGATCTGCGCCGGGCGCTCACCGCCGCCAACCACACTCGCGACGACCTGGACATCACCCGAGAGAACCGGGAGATCCTGGTCCAGGCCGGCACCTTCCTCACCAGCCCGGAGGAGATCGGCGGCCTGGTGGTCGGCACCCGGGAGCGCCGGCCCGTGTTCCTGCGCGACGTGGCCCGGATCGAGCAGGGGCCCGACCAGCCCGAGGCCTACGTCTGGATGGGCGCGGGCCCCGCCGCCGAAAGCAAGGGCCTGGCCTCCGGGGAAATCCGGCCCGCGGTGACCATCGCCGTAGCCAAGAAGCCCGGCACCAATGCCGTGGAGATCGCCAGGGAGGTGGTGCAGCGGTTCGAGCACCTGCGCGGCACGTTCATCCCCGACGGCGTCGAGGTCGCCGTCACCCGCAACTACGGGGTCACGGCGGACCACAAGGCGAAGAAGCTGATCCAGAAGCTGGTGTTCGCCACCGCCTCCGTGGTGCTCCTGGTGCTGGCCGCCCTGGGCTGGCGGGAGGCGTTGATCGTGGGCGCTGCCGTGGTGGTTACCCTGGCCCTGACGCTCTTCGCATCCTGGGCCTGGGGCTTCACCCTGAACCGCGTCTCCCTGTTCGCCCTGATCTTCTCCATCGGCATCCTCGTGGACGACGCCATCGTGGTGGTGGAGAACATCCACCGCCACCTGCAGATGGGCAGGGAGCACCTGCTGGAGGCCATCCCGCGGGCCGTGGACGAGGTGGGCGGACCGACCATCCTGGCCACCTTCACGGTGATCGCCGCCCTGCTGCCCATGGCCTTCGTGACCGGCCTCATGGGACCGTACATGAGCCCCATCCCCATCAACGCCAGCATGGGGATGCTCATCTCGCTGGCGGTGGCCTTCGTCCTCACCCCCTGGCTCACCAACCAGGCGCTGGCGAACGTGGCCGCCCGACAGGCTCACGCCAGCGGCGGCACCGAGGGCGCCGGGCGCCTCGATCGCCTGTTCGACCGGGTGCTGAGCCCCTTCCTGGCGGGCAGGGATCGGCGCAACCGCTGGCTGCTGCTGGCCGCCATCCTGGTGCTGATCGGCCTGTCTCTCGCCCTGGTGGCCACCCGCGTGGTGGTGCTCAAGATGCTCCCCTTCGACAACAAGTCCGAGTTCCAGGTGGTGCTGGACATGCCCGAGGGGGTGAGCCTGGAGCAGACCGCGCGGGTGCTCGGCGAGATGGGGGAGCAGCTGAGCGGCGTGCCCGAGATCACGGACTACCAGGTCTACGCGGGGACCTCGGCGCCCATCAGCTTCAACGGCCTGGTGCGCCAGTACTACCTGCGCGAGGGCGCGAACCTGGGCGACATCCAGGTGAACCTGGTGGACAAGGGCGCGCGGGCGCGCGACAGCCACGCCGTCGCGCTGGCCGTGCGCGGACCCCTGCAGGCGATCGCCGAGCGCTATGGCGCCAGCGCCAAGATTGTCGAGGTCCCGCCCGGACCTCCGGTGCGCGCGCCGCTCGTCGCCGAGGTCTACGGTCTGAGCTACGAGGGCCAGATCCGGGTGGCCAAGCGGGTGCGCTCGGTGTTCGAGTCGACCGAGGATATCGTCGACGTGGACGACAGCGTGGAGCGGCCCTCGGAGAAGTTCGTCCTGCGGGTCGATCGCGGCAAGGCGGCCCTGCTCGGCGTGGCCCAGAGCACCGTCGCCGAGGCCCTGGGCACGGTCCTGGCCGGCGAGGACGCCACCTTCCTGCACGGCGAGAACCTCAAGTACGCGGTGCCCGTGCGGCTGGAGTACGCCGAGGCCGACAAGGCCGACCTGGACGCCCTGCTGGCCCTGCGGGTGCGCAGCGACACCGGCGCCCTGGTACCGCTCTCGGAGGTGGTCGAGGTGCTGGACTCCGAGCGCCAGCACTCCGTCCACCACAAGGACCTGCTGCCGGTCGTCTACGTAGAGGGCAATATGGCGGGCGAGATTGACAGCCCGCTCTACGGCATGTTCGCCATCTCCGCGCGGCTGGACGAGCAGGGTGGGCCCGAGCAGTTCTTCGTCAATCCCCCGGAGAGCCCGTACGAGTACGGCCTGAAGTGGGACGGGGAGTGGCAGGTCACCTACGAGACCTTCCGCGACATGGGCATCGCCTACTCGGTGGGGCTCGTCCTGATCTACCTGCTGGTGGTGGCCCAGTTCCGCTCCTACCTGGTGCCCCTGGTGATCATGGCCCCTATCCCGCTGACCGTGATCGGCATCCTGCCCGGGCACGCCCTGCTCGGCGCCCAGTTCACCGCCACCTCCATGATCGGGATGATCGCCCTGGCGGGCATCATCGTGCGCAACTCCATCCTGCTGGTGGACTTCGTCAACCAGGAGGTGCGCGCCGGGGCCGACTTCCGCGACGCGGTCAAGCGCTCGGCCGCGGTACGGGCCAAGCCCATAGTCCTGACCGGGCTGGCCGCCATGGCCGGGGCCTTCTTCATCCTCGACGACCCCATCTTCAGCGGCCTGGCGGTATCACTGATCTTCGGGATCCTCGTCTCCACCGTCCTCACGCTGGTGGTGATCCCGGTGGTGTACTACGCAGCCATGCGCAACCGGCTGCACCGGATCACGGCGGAGGGGTGATCAGGCCCGGGGCTTAGCCCGCAGCGGCCTGCGCGCCTCGCCTTGCGGTCGGGGCCGGCGCGCGCAGCGCTTCACGCCGGATCAGGCGACAGGCGGGGCCCGACCCGGGTCTTTCAGGGCCCATGCCCTTCGTCTCCCCCATCGCTCTCGTCCTGATCCCGCCCGTCCTGCAGCGTCGCTCCGTACATGTTCCCCGCGGGCGGGTGCCCGCGCCTCTCGCTGGAGACCTGGATCTCGTCCGCCCTGAACCGGACCCCCCTGTTGTGTGCCAGCAGGGCCTTCAGCACATCCCAGCCGATCTTGCCGCGCTCGGCCATGGATGTCAGCACGTCGATGGCCGAGCGGTTGTCGAACGAGATCGGGCGATACGGCCTGGGGGAGAGCAGGGCATCGTAGACGTCGCTGACGATGATGATCTCCACCAGCGGGTCGATGTCTCGAATACCCCGCGGATAGCCGCTGCCATCCTTGCGCTCGTGGTGGTCCCGAGCCACCCGGACGGCGAGATGGCGGTGATCGCCAAGGAAGTGGCTCAGGAGAACGGAGCCGGCCAGGGAGTGGTGCTCCAGACGGCTGCGCTCGGCAAGGGTCAGAGGGGTCTCCTTCTGAAGAATCTCCAGGGGAACACAAACCTTGCCGATATCATGAGTAGGGCCCGCAAAGGCCTCGCGGACGTGGTCCTGGCTGTCCGGCAACAGGTCCCGGGCGAGCAGGGTGGTGAGGGCGAGGACGGTCAGCGAGTGCCGGTAGGTATAGGGGTCGCATTCGCGGAACCAGACCAGGCAGTCCAGGCAGGGAGGCGCCAGGTGAACCCCCTCCATGGTGGCCAGCAGGTCCGGAATGGTCCCGGCACCGCCGAAGACGGCCCGGTAAGGAGGCGAGACGAGAAACCCCAGCAGGTCCTGTCGGACGGTCCCGAACTCCAGCAGAGGCACCGGCTCGAGGGCGGCCGGCGCGCTGGCAGCAAGCCGTGCGAGCGTGGCTTCCGTCAGCACGGCTCCCGCCGGCAACAGCTGGTGTCCGTCCGGCGTGGCCACGGGGTGCTGGAGGGTCGGCTCCATCATCACTACCTCCCTTGTCCGTCGTCGTG
Source organism: Chromatiales bacterium (assembly GCA_050050175.1). GTDB lineage: Bacteria > Pseudomonadota > Gammaproteobacteria > Chromatiales > Chromatiaceae > CAVQCX01. The sequence continues at coordinate 5,015 of JASFUT010000111.1, read as the reverse complement.
ACGCCCTTCGACCACCTCCGGCGCACCGCGCGGGGGGCGCCGGGGCCCCGGCGGTCATCGCCGCCCGGGCTCCGCGGCCGCCGTCAGCCGTCCCGCTACATGATCCAACGGTCGTTCGCGCCGGACAAGACCGCGGCAGGCCGAACATCGCCTGCCGGCCGAGGCGGCCCTCGATCTCGTGGGGTGGAGTGCTTGGCGTGCTTCCGGTGGACGTCGAGCGGACCCGTCGGGTGCCCGGTCCCCGGCGTTTGCGCGGGCCGCAACAGTATTGCCTCCCGGCCGGGCTTTCCGACCCGGCCAGCCGGGGCTCTCCATCCTGCGGATAATCAATGAGGACCGCGTGGCACCGGCCGGCGGTTTCGCCGCCCACGGCCACCGGGACATGGAGATCCTGAGCTACGTGCTGGCGGCCGCGCTGGAGCACCGGGACACCATGGGCAACGGCTCGTTGATCCGGCCGGGGGACGTGCAGCGCATGAGCGCCGGCACGGGGGTGCGGCACTGCGAAGACACCCCGTCACCGCGCGAGCCCGTGCACTTCCTGCAGATCTGGCTGCTGCCCAACCGCACGGGCGTGGAGCTGGGCTATGATCAGGGGCACGTCCCCGACGCGGAGCGCCGGGGACGGCTGCGGCTGCTGGTCTCGCCGGCCGGGCGAGACGGATCGATCGCCGCCCATCAGGACGGGCTGCTCTGCGGCGCGCTCCGGGGCGACGGTGAGACGCTGGAGCATCCGCGCTCGCCGGGGCGCAGGGGCCATGTCCACCTGGCAAGGGGGAGCGCGCAGCTCAATGGCGTGACGCTGGAGGCCGGCGACGCGGCGCGCATCGAGAACGAGGCGGCGATCCGTGTGGCGGGGGCCGGCGAGACCGAGCTCCTGGTGTTCGACCTGCCCTGACGATGACCCGCTCGACCGCCGCCGAGGAGAAGAGAGCCATGACCACGCCGAACCGCCGCCAAGAGGCCTGGCCCGAGCTGCCATACGCGCAGTGGCGGGACACCTGCACCACGCTGCACCTGTGGACCCAGATTGTCGGCAAGGTGCGTCTGACCCACAGCCCCTGGCTGAACCACTCCTGGCACGCCACCCTCTACGTCACGCCCCGCGGGCTCACCACCTCGGCGATCCCCTACGGCGACCGGCAGTTCCAGATGGACTTCGACTTCCTGGACCACCGCCTGGTGGCCGCGGTGAGCGACGGGGCCCGGGAGGAGCTGGCATTGAGGCCGATGACTGTGGCCGAGTTCCACGCCCGGACGCTCGACATGCTCGGCCGCCTGGGCGTGCAGACCCGCATCCACGGTGCCCCCAACGAGGTGCCCGACGCCATCCCCTTCGCCGAGGACCGCGTCCACCGCGACTACGACCCGGAGTACGCCAACCGATTCTGGCGGGTGCTGCTGCAGGCGGATCGGGTGCTCGGACGGTTCCGCGCGGGCTTCATGGGCAAGTGCAGCCCGGTGCACTTGTTCTGGGGCAGCTTCGACCTGGCGGTGACCCGCTTCTCGGGGCGGCCCGCGCCGCCCCACCCCGGCGGCTTCCCGAACCTGCCCGACGCGGTGACCCGCGAGGCCTACTCGCGGGAGGTGAGCAGCGCGGGGTTCTGGCCCGGGGGCGGGCCCACCGACTACGCGGCCTTCTACTCCTACGCCTACCCCATGCCGGACGGCTTCGGCGACCGCCCCGTGGCGCCGCCCGAGGCCTTCTTCCACGAGCAGCTCGGCGAGTTCCTGCTGCCCTACGAGGCCGTGCGCCGGGCGCCGGACCCCGACGCCATGCTGACCGGCTTCCTGCAGTCCACCTACGAGGCGGCCGCGGACGCGGCCGGCTGGGACCGGCCGGCGCTGGAGCGCGAGCCGGTGCCGCCCGTCTAGTGCCGGGAGCGCCCGGCCAGAAGCGGAGCCCGTGGCGGGCTTCGCCACCGAGGCTCGGCCTACGTTGATGCCTGCCCGGGACCGGGCGGCCCCGTTCGAACGCCCTACAGCGCCAGCCGCTCGAAGATCCGAAAGCCCGCCAGGTAGGTCCCCACCAGCGATCCCAGGGTGCTGAACAGGAACACCAGCAGGGTGCGCGATACCCTGTTTCGCCACCAGCCCGACAGGCGGGCCACGTCCCGGCGCAGGTTGCCGAAATCGGCCATGGAGGGCTTGCGCAGGTACATCTCGGCCGCCGCGGTCACCATCCCGGCGCCGATGGTGGGGTTCAGCGAGGTCAGGGGCGCGGCCACGAAGCCGGTGAGAACGGTCAGAGGGTGACCGGCCGCCAGCGCGGCCCCCAGGGCGGACAGTCCGCCGTTGATCAGCACCCAGTCGCCCACCAGGGTCCAGCCCAGGCCGGGGTTGCGGGCAAAGCCCACGCCGAATCCGGTGAGCACCAGGGCCACCACCACCCAGGGGACCACCCGGGTCCAGCGCCGCGGCGGAGGCACGGCGTCGAGCTCGGCAATCTGTGCGGAGGGGTCGCCGCCCTCGGCCGCCAGGTACTCCTGTATACCCTTGAGGTGTCCCGCCCCGACCACCGCCAGGATGTTCTCGTGGCCCCGTCGGGCGATCTCCTCGCGAAGCCGGGCGGCCATGTAGCGGTCGCGCTCGTCGATCAGCGGGCGATAGAGATCCTCGCGCTCCTCGGCGAACTGCGCGAAGGTGGTCTCCAGCATGTCCCCTTCCTTGAGGCGCTCGACCTCCTCCTCGCTCACCTCTTCTCGGGACACCACGCTGGCCAGCAGCCCCGCCACCAGGCCCCAGCGCTGCCACCAGGGCACGCTGGCGGAGACCCGCTTGAGGGTGACGCCGATCTCCCGGTCGATGAGCAGCACCGGCTTGTGGGAGGCCCGCGCCGTGCTGATGGCCGCACGCTGCTCCGCGCCGGGCTCGATGCCGAACTGGTCGGCCAGGCGCTGCTGGTAGGCCCCGAGGGCCAGGCTCGCAAGGGCCATCGGGGCACGCCCCTCCCGAACCACCCGGAACAGGTCCATGCGTGCCAGCGAATCCGGGTCGACGATGGCGTTGTAGCGGCTGGGGCAGAGCTCCACCGCGACCGCATCGTACTCGCCGCCGGCAAGCAGCGCCTGCACCTGCTCGGCGCTCGTGCGCGACACGTGGGCGGTTCCCAGCAGGGTGACGCGGCTGGCGCCGACCCGCAGGTGTGCCAGGGGCGCGTTCTCGAGGGTGTCCGCAGAGGGCATCGTCTTGGCCGATTCGGTGCGTGGCCGGTGAGCTGGCGAAGCCCGGCATCATAACAGGCTCCGCCGCGGGGACGCAGACGGGCCGATATTCCCGGCAGTGGCCTGCCATGCCAGCCCGCCGGGGTGCTGCCGGGCCGGCCCCGCAGGCGGCGCACCGTTCGGGGCGCTGAAGCCTGGCAATACGTCCGGGAAGGGCTGTAAGATCGCGCTCAGTCCCCGCCCGCGGAGCCCCCAGACCATGCCCGCCCTGTCGATGCGCCTCCTCCTGACGATCCTTGTCGCGCTGAGCCTGACTGGATGTCTCTCGAGCCAGCGCCGGGACAACGACCTCAGAACCACCCTGCGCAAGTACGAGGCGACCATCCGGTGGGGTCACATCGAGAACGCGTACCTGTTCCGGAGGCTTGAGCCCGACGAGCGGCCGGACATCCCCCAGGGGCTCGACAACATCCGGGTGACCGGCTACGAGGTGGTACGCCCCCCCGGAGCGCCCAAGGACGACCGCATCACCCAGACGGTCCAGATCAGCTACCTGTTCCGCGACCAGCAGGTGGTGCGCACGGTGGTGGATCGGCAGACATGGGAGTACGACCCGGACGACAGCCGCTGGTACCTGACCTCGGCCGTGCCGGAATTCAGGTGAGCGGCACCGGGACGGAGCCGGTGCGCGCCCCGGACGGGGCGATCCTGGAGCACGCCGTGCGGTTCGCCGAGGGCTTCTACCGCGAGCGCGACGGCGAGACCGTCGTAGTGGGCCTGAAGGGGGGCGAGCCGGCGCTGGCCTTCGCCGCCGGCCTGCGCACGCAGCGGCACAAGGCCCACCTGGAGACCCTGGCCCGGTACCTCTTCGCCCGGGATGGGGTCGACGCTTACCTGGTGATCATGCCGGCCGACCTGGGGGCGCGGGAGGTCGTGGCCCTGCAGTCCGGCACCGCCCGGGAACGACGGCTCTACACGGCCGAGGTGCGGCGTGACGCCGGCGGGCGCGTCGCCGGGATCGCAGCCCCCCGCCTCCTGGACGAGCAGACGGCCCTGATCGGGGATCTGCTGGCCTCCGGCCAGTCCCTGCCCGGCATCATGCGCCGACGGCTCGATCAGGCCTACGAGGCCCTGCGCATCGCATTTGACGGCGCGGGCTGAGGCCCGGCCTCAGCCGTCCCCCTCCATCAGCCCCCGCAATGTGCGGACCACCTCGTCGCTGTCCCAGTCGAAGGCCCCGTAGACCGCATAGCGTATGCGCCCCTGCGAATCGATCGCGAACGTCGTCGGAAACGCGTAGACCTTCCAGTCCCGCAGCGCCCGTCCGTCCTCGTCGAGCAGCACGGGGAATGCGGTGGGCTTGTCCTCGAGAAACCGCCCCACCTGCTCCGGGGACTCACCCACGTTGACCGCCAGTATCTGCAGGCCCTCGTCCGCCAGGCGCGCGTACAGCCGGTTGAGCGACGGGATCTCCTCCACGCAGGGTGGACACCAGGTGGCCCAGAAGTTGACCAGCACCACCCGGCCCGTCGGGTCCGCCAGCCGCTGCGTTCCGCCCCCCAGGGTGGGGAGGCTCAGGGGCGGGGCACCCGGCTCGCCCTCGTAGGGGCTCAGCAGGGTGGTCCGCGACGGGGGCTCGATCCCGCCGGGCTCCGACGGCAGGGGTGCAGCCACGGGCGGCGCCCCCCCGTACTCGTCCAGGAGCTCCAGGGCGCGCTCTAGCACCTGCGGCAGGCGGCGGCTTGCCTCGAGCTCGGCGTCGGTGGCGTCGGGGCGCACGTGGAATCCGTCCGAAACCCCGGCCACCCGGTGCAGGAACACCGGGCTGCCCCCGGACTCCAGGGCCTGCAC
>JASFUT010000110.1:0-9960 GCA_050050175.1 Chromatiales bacterium | reverse complement strand
CCGTCCCCCGCGAGGAGCTGCTGAACAAGGTCTGGGGCTACGCCCGCGGGCTGGACATCGAGACGCGGACCGTGGACATCCACATCGCCAAGCTCCGGCGAAAGATCGAGCCCGACCCCCGGGAGCCGCGCTACCTGATCACCGTTCGCGGGGCGGGCTACCGCCTGCTGGCCGACTGAGATGAGGCGCGCCCGCCTGCGGGGGCTCGATCGCCGGCGCCTGGCCCTGTGGCTGACGCTGTTCTTCCTGGCGCTCGCCCTGCCCACGGCCGTGCTCGTCCACCAGGCGTACAGCCGGCTCAAATGGGAGACCTTCCACCAGTACCAGGTGCTCGCCAAGGAGCTGGCCGCGCGCATCGAGCGCAACGCCTCCCGGCTCATAGCCGCGGAGGGCGCCCGTCCCTTCGAGGATTACGCCTTCCTCACCACCGCCCCCGAGGGGCCGGTGCGATACGGCCGGCGCTCGCCGCTGTCCGACTTCCCCGTGGACTCGCCGATCCCCGGACTGATCGGGTACTTCCAGGTCGACGCCCTGGGCCTGCTGAGCACTCCGCTTCTGCCGCCGCCGGGGACGGACCCCGCCGACTTCGGCATCGGGGGGGCCGAGCTGGGGGAGAGGGTCGCGGTACGCGACCGCATCCAGGGCATCCTGAGCGAGAATCGGCTGGTGGGCGGGGACCGGGTCGAGACGGCCCCGGGCACATCCGAGCCCGTGCGGCGGCCCGCCCCGGTCGGCCGGGAGTCCGACCGGGACCTGGCCGGGCGCGAAGAGGAGGCCCTGCTGGAGGACAGCGCCGCCGCCGAGGCCGCACCGTCCTCCGCTGAGCAGGCCGGGGTCCAGAGCGCCTTCGACCGACTGAACGAGGCCCCGTCCCTGCGGGCACGGCAGAAGAAGCAGGAGGCGCTCAGCCAGCTGGGGCGGGTGGACGAGCTCAAGCTCGAGCAGCGCTTCGAGCTCCGCTCCGGGGAGCCCGCCGCGCCCACCGCGACCTACGCGGCCCCCGGCGGGCAACCGGCCCCGGCCCGGCAGGCCGCCGTCCGATCCGCCGAGGGGTCCGCCCCGCCAAAGGAGCTCGGCGCCGCAGCGCCTCAGCCCCGGAGGCCGCGCGTGACGGCCTTCGAGACCGAGATCGACTCGTTCGAGCTCAGCCTGCTCGACAGCGGCCATTTCGTGCTCTTTCGCAGGGTCTGGCGGGACGGGCGACGCTATGTGCAGGGGGCGCTGATCGAGCGCCAGCGGTTCCTTCGGGGCCTCACCGAGGAGGCGTTCCGCGAGGCGGCGGTCTCGCGCATGAGCGATCTCGTGGTCGCCTGGCAGGGCAACGTCTTCGCCGTTCTGCGGGGGGGCGGGACGCGGCAGTACCTGTCCAGTGCCAAGGAGCTCGACGGCGAGCTGCTCTATCAGACCAGCCTGTCCGCCCCGCTGGATGCCCTGGAGCTGATCTTCAGCGTGAACCGGCTGCCCGCCGGGCCGGGCGGCCTCGTGATCACCTGGGTGGCGGCGATCCTCGCCCTTGTGCTCCTCGGAGGCTTCGTCCTGATGTACCGCCTGGGCCTCGGACAGATCGAGCTCGCCCGCCAGCAGCAGGACTTCGTCTCCGCCGTCAGCCACGAGCTCAAGACGCCGCTGACCTCCATCCGCATGTACGGCGAGATGCTGCGCGAGGGCTGGGCGCCGGAGGAGAAGCGCCGCGCCTACTACGAGTACATACACGACGAGGCCGAGCGCCTATCGAGGCTCATCGCCAACGTGCTGCAGCTCGCTCGGATGAGCCGCAACGAGCTCCGCGTGGAGCCGCGGCCGGTCGCGGCCGGCGAGCTGATGGACGGCGTACGCTCCAAGGTTTCCAGCCAGATCGAGCGGGCCGGCTTCGAGCTGAGTGTGGAGTGCGGCGCCGAGGCCGCCCGGACCCTGGTGGAGGTTGACCCGGACGCCTTCACCCAGATCCTCATCAACCTGGTGGACAACGCCCTGAAATTCTCCGCCCGGGCGGACACCCGGCGCGTCGACATCGCCTGCCGGCGCCTGGCTGACGGCGTCCAGTTCAGCGTGCGGGACTACGGTCCCGGTGTCCCCCGGGACCAGATGAAGAAGATCTTCCGCCTGTTCTACCGCCCGGGCGACGAGCTGACCCGCGAGACCGTCGGCACGGGCATAGGCCTGGCCCTGGTGCACCAGCTGGCGCAGGCCATGGGCGGTGAGGTGGACGTGCTGAACGCCCGTCCCGGCGCCGAGCTCCGGGTGAGATTCCCCGCCGCAGGGCCGGATGCAGCAGGATCGGCCGCCTGATACGACCGCTGTGGCGCTCCCCGACGACGAAACGCAGGATGGATTGAACCTTGCATTAAGATTAGAATCTAACTATATGTTACTTAACCATTAGAAGCGCCGGGTGGAAATCCGCACGCCCGACAGGCGAAGGCCCTACCAACTGACTCGGAAATCGACGCAGATGAGCAAGCTCAACAGAAACTGGCTGATCGCCGGCATCCTGACCGCGGGCGCTCTGGTGCTTGTCCTCGGCGACGACGAGGAAGAGGACCCCAAGGCGCTGGCGGACCGCTCCACCCAGGTGTCCAAGGCCCCGCAGCGGGCGGCGCCGCAAAGCGCTACCGCGTACCAATCCCCTGGCTATCAGGCCCCGATCTACGCCCCTCCCGCACCGCAGATCGGGCGCTGGCAGTTTCGTCCCCTGGACTCCAACGACCGGGCCCGCGAGCAGAGGCAGACCCGCTCCACGACCTGGGGCGACGCAGCCCAACCACAGCCGGCCGCGCCCCAGCTTCCGCCCGCGCCGCAGCTCCGGGATGGGGCCTATGCGCGCGCGCCGGGCTACCCGTACAAGTTCCGTCCGCTGAAGTCGCGCGATCAGGAGGATCGCTACACGGGCAGCTTTCCCAAGCCTTTTGACCCCGGCACCCTCCCCCCGATGATGCCCGCGGGACCCCAGGGGTCCGGCGGCTACGCTGTTCCCTGGGAGCGAGGCGAGATCCGCCGCATGTCGGCGGACAACCGCCCCTACCGCTGATCCGGGCGTCCGGAACCCACGCGCCGGGCGCGCTCGCGGGACCCGTTCGGCCACTCGGCGCACAGGCGGGCGTCGTCCTGATCGCCGCCTCGCTGGCAGCTCTCTCCCCCGCGGCTGCCGGGTCGGGGAAGGTCGTTGCCCGCTACACCGGGGAGATCACCGCGGAGAACAACCAGCGGCTGTTTGCCTCGGCGGTGGCCCGTCCGGTAGAGCGGCTGGTGATCAGCTCCCGCGGCGGCGGGGTGGAGGCAGGCATAGCGCTCGGTCGCTGGGTGCGCGAGCGCGGGCTCGATGTGGAGGTCGCCGACGTCTGCCTGTCCTCCTGCGCCAACTACGTGTTCACGGCAGGCGCGCGCAAGATCCTCCGACCCGGCGCGGTGGTGGGCTGGCATGGCAGCTACACCCACCTGCTGGAGACCGGCCAGTGGACGGACGACGTCGCCTACCGGATGAGGGCCTACGGCGAGGACGGGCCCACCGCCCGGCTCAACGCCCGGCGCATGGTCGAGCGGCTGGTCCGGATGGAGCGGGCGTTCTTCGACGAGATCGGCGTCGACGGCTACATCTGCTGGGTCGGAAAGATGCCCCCGTACGACGCACCCGACTACTACACCCTGTCCGTGCCGGACATGGCCCGCTTCGGCGTGACCGGCGTGGCCGCGCCCGCCCGGTACCCCGATGGCGCGGGCCAGGGGCTGGACGTGCACCTGATCCACGTCGATCTGCAGGCGCGGGATTGAGCCGCCGCGACCACCGAAGGGACCCGTCGTCCATCCCGCCTGCCGTGCGAGCCCCCGCCCGTCCGGATTCCGGTCTCTTCCTGCCGTCGGCGGGGGGGCTGCGCCGACCCCCGCACCGGTCAGGGGTCCCGACCGGTGTGGCGCGGCCAGGGATGCGCCGCCGGGCGCCCGACTCCACATCAGGCCGATCGCGGCGGGCCCTCCACGACCGGAGCGGCCGACGCTCAGTCCAGGACGAAGGTCAGCTTCAGGTCGACGCGGTAGCCGACGATCTTGCCCCCCTCGACCTTGACCTGCTGCTCCTTGACCCAGGCACCCTTGATGTTGTGCACGCTCTTGGATGCCTTGCGGATCCCCTCCGCGATGGCGTCCTCGAAGCTCTCCGTGGACTCGGAGCTGACCTCTATGACCTTGGCAATAGACATGCTGAATCTCCCCCTTCGGCGTACACGACCACCCCCGCACGCGCCCCTCGGGCGCTCGGGCCCATTGAAACGTCCTCACCTTTAAATCTAGCATCCGGCGAGGCCTGCTTTCGCTCCAGGACGACGGAGCATCCGCCAGGCACGGGGCTCCTGCGGTTGGCTCCGGGCGCGAGCGAGGATAAAATATTAGGTGTTTCTAATATCGGAGGACCAAGATGCCGACCTACGATTACCGCTGCGAGGCCAACGGCCGAGTGGTCGAAGTCAGGCATGGAATGAACGAGAGCATCCACAGCTGGGGCGAGCTGTGCGAGCGTGCCCGGCTGGAGCCCGGCGATACGCCCGGGGAGGCGCCGGTCACCCGCCTGATCACGGGCGGGAACATCATCGGCGACTCCCACGACCGCGAGCCCGCGCCCTCCTGCTCCACCGGCACCTGCGGTGCCGGCTTCTGCGGGCTCTAGCCCTCTGGCCTGAAGGCTCCAGCGCAGGGACGCACGAGCTGCGAAGCGCCCCATAGCGGGGGCGGGGCGGCGTACGCCCTCCCCCACCGGGACGGGGTCGGGGTAGACGGGGCGAGGAGGGAATCGGCGAAGCGCCCCTCGTCCCGGCCTTCCCGATCGGGGAGAAGGCGGTGGGCGACGACATCCGCCGGGGGCGCAGCATGCCCGAGGGGAATTGGAGATCCCGGACGGCGGCAATTCCCCTGAGTGGGGGCAGCGGGAGACGCCGGGGACCCCCGCCAACGGACACCGCTCGAGCCCTTCGGGGGGGCACCCGCGTGCAGATCCAGGATGGCGCGGAAATGATTCGCGCGCCGGCGCGCGGCTGATGTACAATGCGCGCAATTCCAGGCGCACTCCGGTCTGCGCCCGTCGCGGTCAATCCTCTCCGGTTCACCTCGTACGCCATCCCTTTTAGCGCTGCCTAGACCGGGCCGGGGCTCAGGGTCTGTCCACGCGACCCACGTGTCCTCGCTTAGGCCCCACTCAGGAGCACTGCATCCATGTCATTCAACTCTCTCGGCCTTTCGGCCGAGCTTCTGCGCGCCGTCGCCGATCAGGGCTACACCGAGCCCACGCCCATTCAGCGCCAGGCCATTCCGCCCATCCTGGAGGGACGGGACATCATGGCGGGCGCCCAGACCGGGACCGGCAAGACCGCGGGCTTCACCCTGCCCCTGCTTCAGCGCCTGGCCGGCTCCTCCGCGGGGGGCGGGCGCGCCCCCGTGCGCGCGCTGATCCTGACGCCGACCCGGGAGCTCGCGGCCCAGGTGGGCGAGAGCGTGGCGACCTACGGCCGGCACCTGCCGCTGCGCTCGACGGTGATCTTCGGCGGCGTCAAGATCAATCCCCAGATCGCGCACCTGCGCCGGGGCGTGGACATCCTGGTGGCCACGCCGGGGCGTCTGCTCGACCACGTCTCCCAGAAGACCCTGGATCTTTCGCGGGTCGAGATCCTGGTGCTGGACGAGGCCGACCGCATGCTCGACATGGGCTTCATCCACGATATCCGCCGGGTGCTCGCCCTGCTGCCATCGCGCCGTCAGAACCTCCTGTTCTCCGCCACCTTCTCCGACGAGATCAAGCGTCTGGCCGACGGTCTCCTGAACGCCCCGGAGCTCATCCAGGTCGCCCGGCGCAACACCGCGGCCGAGCTCGTCGACCAGGTGATCCACCCGGTGGACCGGGAGCGCAAGCGTGAGCTGCTCTCCCACATGATCGGGTCCCGGGACTGGCGCCAGGTCCTGGTGTTCACCCGCACCAAGCACGGTGCGAACCGCCTGGCCCAGCAGCTGGAGCGCGACGGGCTGCGCGCCGCCGCCATCCACGGCAACAAGAGCCAGGGTGCCCGCACCCGAGCGCTGGCCGACTTCAAGCGCGGCGCCGTGCGCGTCCTGGTCGCCACCGACATCGCCGCCCGGGGCCTGGACATCGACCAGCTTCCCCACGTGGTGAACTTCGAGCTGCCCAATGTGGCGGAGGACTACGTGCACCGCATCGGGCGCACGGGGCGCGCCGGGAACGAGGGCCAGGCGGCGTCGCTGGTCTGCGTTGACGAGCACCGGCTGCTGCGCGACATCGAGCGGCTGCTCGCCCGCGACGTGCCCAAGGTCACCATCCCGGGATTCGAGCCGGACCCCTCCATCAAGGCCGAGCCCATCCCCAACGGCCGCGGCGCCCGCGCGGGTGCCGGCGCGCGCCCGCCGCGCGACGCCCGCGGCCCGGGCGGCCGCGGCAAGTCGAACGGGTCCCGCACCCGGGCCGACGATGCTGGCGGCAACCCGCGTCGCAGCGGCGAGTCCCGAGGGGCGCACGCCCAGGGCAGGCGCCACGCGACGCCGGCCGAGCCCGGCGCCAGGCACAACCACGGGCATGGTCGGCGCCGCGGAGCCGGCGACAGCCCGGCCCTGCTGGGAGGGGGAGGCGCCAAGCGGCGGTGACCCCGGCGGCGGGGCGCTTCCCCGTCCGGCGACGCCTGGATTAAGGTGGGGGCTCGAGACCCGATTCAACCACCCGGGAGACCCCCATGCCAGCGAGCAGAGCGATCGGTGCCGCGGTCCTGGCATTTGCGTCCGCCAGCCCCGGCGCCGAGCTGACGACCGGCATCGACGAGCAGGCGGGACTGCCCTACTGGCAGATCGCCGACCGGGGCATGTCCCTGCGCCTGGTCCAGCGATTCCCGGACCAGACCCGCGCGTTCTTCCTGGCCCGGGGACTCGGCCGCGAGCAGGTGGACCGCGTCGCGCAGAGCTGCGTCTTCCAGACCGTGTTCAAGAACGTCTCGGACCAGACCGACCCCAGCCCGCTCACCTACGATCTGAACCACTGGGAGGTCCGGCACGCTGGGCACAGCAGCGGGATGCTCACCCGCGAGCACTGGCAGCGGATCTGGGAGAGCGAGCAGCTCGACCGGGGCGCGGCCGTCGCCTTCGAGTGGGCCCTGTTCCCCACCGTCCAACGCTACGAGCCCGGCGACTACAACTGGGGCATGTCGATCTTCGGCCTGCCGCCGGGAGCCGAGTTTGATCTGAAGGTCGCCTGGCGGCAATATGACCGCGCCCAAGAAGCCCTGATCGAAGACGTCCGATGCGCACCCGACACCGAGCCGGAGATCTCCGGCGGACCCTGAGCGGCGCCTGGCTGCCCGCCTGGTCCCTGCTCGCAGCCCTGGCGGGGCTCCCTGCGGCGGCGGCGGAGCAGACCCTGCCGCCCGTGGACCAGCCCTTCCCCGCCCCGGAGTTCGAGCTGCAGGGGGAGGACGGCGGGACCTACCGCCTCTCGGATTACCGCGGCCGGGTGGTGGTGCTCAACTTCTGGGCCACCTGGTGTCCGCCCTGCCGCAAGGAGATGCCCTCCATGGAGCGCGCCTGGCAGGAGGTCAGGGACGAGGGCATCGTGCTGATGGGCGTCAACGTGGGCGAGGATGCGGACACGGTGTTCGAGTTCACCGCCCACTACCCCCTGAGCTTCCCCCTGCCCCTGGACCGGGACGGCCGGATCGTCGAGGACTACCCGGTGACCGGCCTGCCGACGACCTATATCGTCAGCCCGGAGGGCCTGGTGACCCACCGCGCCGTGGGCAGCCGCGAGTGGGACGACCCCGCGCTTCTCGATCGGCTGCGTTCCATGCGCGGCCCGACAAGCGGCGGCGAATGAGCCCTGTTCTCGGCTGAGCGCCGCTCCCGCGTGATCGCCGCGCAGGCCGGGCCGACCCCTGCGGAACCCGGCACCGGGCCCCGCGCAAGGCCGCTTCCCGGTGCCGTCCGTTCGCCAGCGCCCACCGCGGTGGGCGGAACGAGGGCAGCTCAGCGCTCCAGGCGCTCCACCAGCCGTTCGATCTGCTGGGCGACGGCATCCCAGATACCCATAGGCCCGCTCTGCTCGATCTCCTCTTTCCGCCAGTCCTCGACCGGCCGGCGCCGGAGCTCCTCGACGTGCTCGGCAAGGGCGTCGCGGTGCTGCTCCAGCCCCGCGAGCTCGGTGCCGACGTCGGTCCGTTCCGGGGTCTTCGCCACCGCCGCGCGGGCGCGCTCCAGCAGCTCGTCGGTGTGTCTGAGCCTGGATTCGTGCGCCAGGATGTGCTGCTCTATCTGAAGCTCGATATCGGTCATTGAATTCTCCGCACCCGCGCCCGGCGACACCGGATCCCGTGGGGTCGTTTTACAGGCGTGGCCGCGCAGGTTCAAGCCGGGCCCATGCCGGCCGGACCATTCTATCGCGGTGTGACGTCGATTCTGTGCAAGGCCGCGCTCAGCGGCTACTATCAGACGGAATGCCCTCAAGACACCGGCTCTTTCACGGAGGCCCTTTTCGGTGCCACAGCGATCCCGACCTATCCACCGCGCCCCGGGCGGCGTCCACGCACCTGACGCCCGGAGGCTGGCCGCGGCCGGCCTGGCCCTGCTGGTGGCGGGTACGCCCCTCGGAGTGCTCGCAGGCGATCTGACCGTGCGCGTCCTGGCCAAGTCCACGGGCAAACCCCTTGAGGGGGCATCCGTCTGTCTCGGGACGAACGCCGACCCGGTGCAGCTCGGGGCCCGGCGTACCAGCGCGGACGGGAAGGCGGCGTTTCGCGACGTGCCGGGTGCACCCCTGTCGCTCATCGTCTCCCGATCGGGCTACCAGTCGGAGCGCAGGGGGGTCTCGGCGGGACCCTTCGACCAGGACATCACCATGCTGCTGGCAACGGGGCGGAGCGCCGGATTCTCCTGCGAGGCGGGCGCGGTCGTGAGCGCTCGACCGGCACCGGCTCCGGGTTTCCGCCTCGACCGAGGCGCCCCGGTCACCACGGACCGCCGGGTCACGCTCGACTTCGCCAGCGACGGCGCCACGCAGTACCGCGCCAGCGAGTCGTCCGACTTCGCCGGCGCCGAGTGGCAGCCCATCGAGGGCACCCCGACCTTCGAGCTGAGTGCCGGGCCGGGGCGCAAGACGGTATATCTCCAGCTTCGCCGGTATCGCGAGACCGAAGGCGCGCGCCTTGAGACCCGCTCGGATGCATTGTCCGACTCGATCGTTCTGAGATAGGCCCTCCCCGCGCGGGCCGCCGCGGGCAACGCACCGGTCCGGGGCCGACGGAGGCGGGTCGGGACCCGGCGGCCCATGGTGGTTGACACTCGCTCGACGGACATCTCGGACAGGGCGGCATGGCGGTCGGGTGGCCTCACCAGGCGCGGACTGCTGAGGCTCGCCGGCGCAGCCGCGCTGAATCTTCTCGGAGGCACGGCCCTGCGAGCCGGCGCGGCGGCACCCGGCCCCGCCGCAAGGCGAAGGCGGGGGCATGAGCCCATGAGCACCGAAACCCTGACGCTCTTCCTCGGCGGCGATCTCATGACCGGCCGGGGCATCGATCAGATCCTGCCCCATCCGAACGACCCCGTCCTGTACGAGTCCTACGTGCGCGACGCAGGGGTCTACGTGGAGCTGGCCGAGGCCGCCAACGGCCCCATCCCCGCACCGGTTTCTTTCGACTACATCTGGGGGGACGCCCTTGATCTTCTCGCCCGCATCCGGCCGGACGCCAGGATCGTCAACCTGGAGACGGCCGTCACATCGAGCGACGTCCCCTGGCCCGGCAAGGGCATCAACTACCGGATGCATCCGAAGAACGTCCCGGCGCTCACCGCCGCGGCCCTGGACTGCTGCGTGCTGGCCAACAACCACGTGCTGGACTGGGGCCATGGGGGCCTCGCGGAAACGCTGGTGAGCCTGCGGGATGCCGGCATGATCGTGGCCGGCGCCGGCCGGAATGCCGTCGAGGCCGC
>JASFUT010000109.1:0-10048 GCA_050050175.1 Chromatiales bacterium | reverse complement strand
CGGGGCCGTCTGACCCGTGGCCCGGATCAGGCTGCGAGATCTGGTGATGAGGTACGCCTCCCGGCTGCGCTTTCCCCAGCTTTTTCTGCTCACTGCAGGCCTGTTCCTGCTCGATCTCGTCGTGCCCGATGTCGTTCCCTTCGCGGACGAGATACTCCTCGGCCTGCTTTCCCTCATGCTGGCCACCTGGCGGAAGCCGCCACCGCGGGATCCCTCGGTCATCGAGGGCGAGGTCGTGGACCGGCAGGACGGGGGGTCGCGCTGAGCTCAGCGTTGCCCGCCCCCCGGTGCGACGCCTTCCATGATGCGCATTGGGTTCATGCGCTCGAGCTGCGCACCGCCCTGCTGGAACACCCGGCCCATCCGGTCCATGCTCAGGCGCATCTCGGCGACGTGCCCCACCAGGGTCTCCATGCGGCCGTTCATCTGCTCCACCTCGCGTGCCATCGTCTCGACCGAGTCGGTCATGCGCCCCATGTGGCCGCTCATGTCGTACATCGCCTTCAGCAGCGCGAGCATGGCGAGGGCGGCGCCGGCGGCCAGGACATAGCTGGTCTTGTTGCTCAAGATCTCCCTCCGGGCAGTTGCGGCGGCCCCGATGGCGCCGCGGCATTCAGTCCGACCCGCGCGGGCCGGCATCGGTCCCGGCCCGGCGCTCGGTTTTCCAGCTGACGCGCTGGTGCCAGCCCGGACCGGGCACCGGAAAAACCGAGGCGGCCGGCAGCGCCGTGGGACAGATGAGCATCCGCATTGCGGTGGTGCCGGTCTCGCGGATGAACACCAGCGTCTCCAGGGTCACGGCGATGGTGGCGATCACCAGCAACCTGGTCAGCGTCCTGCGGGCCTCGCCCGGCGCCGACCGAACCTCGGGGCATTGCACACAGCCTAGGCGGTCGGCGCGCGCAGTGAAAGTGCGCCCCGACGGCATTCCGCCGCGATGGGACGGCCGGTTGGCAGTCGCCCCGGGCCCCGGTATGGTGGCCCGGAGCCGGCCCCGGGGCCGGCGATTCTCTGCCCGTTGACGGAGGAGTCCGGGGATGGACGCACTGTACGATGCCCTGACGCGTCTGGAAGGTCTGATGTTGCTCGGCAACTCGATGCGCGATTGGGTGCTCGCGCTGCTGGCATTCGCCGCGACCGCTGTCGGCGTGCGCCTGCTCCTGCGCCTGGCCGCCAAGCGGCTCGCACCCCTGGCCGCCAGGACCCGCACGGCCGTCGACGACACGGCGGTGGAGGTGATCCGCCAGACCAAGTGGTGGGTGCTGACGGCCCTCGGGGTGTTCGCCGGGTCCCGGCTGCTGGCGCTCCCGGACAGGATTTCCGGAGTAATCGCGGGCGTCGCCGCGGTGGCGATCATCGTGCAGGGCGGGATCTGGGTCAGTGCAGTGGTGAACGCCTCCATCGAGCGCTCGCGGCAGCGGCAGCTCGCCCGATCGCCGGCCGGCGTCACCACGCTGAACGCCATAGGCTTCGTCAGCCGGATCGTCATCTGGGCGGTGGTCGTCCTCCTGGCCCTGGACAACCTCGGCGTCGACGTCACCGCCCTGGTCGCCGGTCTCGGCGTGGGCGGCGTGGCGGTCGCCCTGGCGGTGCAGAACATCCTGGGCGACCTCTTCGCCTCCCTCTCCATCGTGTTCGACAAGCCGTTCGCGGTGGGGGATTTCCTGATCATCGACAGCCACATGGGCGCAGTGGAGCAGGTGGGGCTGAAGACCACCCGTATCCGCAGCCTCTCTGGTGAGCAGCTGGTCTTCTCGAACTCCGACCTGCTGAAGAGCCGGATACGGAACTACGGGCGCATGTACGAGCGCCGGGTGGTCTTCAACATCGGCGTGACCTACCAGACGCCCAGGGCGAAGCTGGAGCGGATACCGGGGATGATCCGCGAGGCCATCGAGGCGCAGGCGAAGACCCGCTTCGACCGCTCGCACTTCAAGGAGTACGGCAGCTTCTCCCTGACCTTCGAGACCGTCTACTACGTCCTGGCGCCCGACTACAACCTGTACATGGATATCCAGCAGGCCGTCAATCTGAGCATCCACGAGCGGTTCGAGGAGCAGGAGATCGAGTTCGCCTATCCCACCCAGACCCTGTTCGTGAAGGCCGAGGCCTGAGCTGTCCGGAAGGGCTCCGGAGCGGGCATCAGCCCCTCTCCGGCGGCTCCCCTCTCCCCGGTCCGGACCGTCTCGATGGCCGGGTTGATGTCGGGGAGGTCGACCTGGCCGCCGGCGATGCGGTGCCCGGTCTCGAGAATTCGCAGGGCCTGTTCGGCCTGGGTCGACATCGGGTTTCCTGCGGGCTGCCGGCGTGGTGAGCGGTGCGGGTCAGCGGTTCTTCCCCGAGAGACCCTGGAACAGGTAGAGAATCAGGTACCTGCGTGCCATCTGGGGCGTGCAGGTCGTGTCGGTCCCGGTGCCGCCGCATGCGGCGACGATGCGGGCCGCCTCCGGACCCAGGCTGCGGCTCTCGTGGACGATGTAGGAAACGGCGGCGGCCACCTCCTCGTTGCCCAGCTCTGCGAAGCCGCCTTTGGGCGGCATGCCGTCTTCGCCGCCGTGGCCTTCCAGGGCGTGGCGAACCAGCTCCTGCAGCCCCTGGTCGAGGCGGGGCTCCCAGCCGGAGACGTCGCCGATCAGCGGTGCGCTGCCGGCGGGGTCGCCGTGGCAGCGGATGCACGTCCGCTCGAATACTTCCCGGCCCCGCTCCAATGCGCCACGTCCGAAGTCCTCTTCCAGACCCGGGCGGTCCCATGCATCCGCCGGATCGGCGGCCTCGCCCGCCACGGCGTCGGCGGCCAGGCCTGCTGTCAGCGTGAGGCAGCAGAGCAGGGCGGTGGCCGGTGCTGAGAACGGAGATGCCCGCACGATTTCACCCGCATGCCGTTTGGGGCCGCACCTCGAACGGATAGCCCGAATTAGCGAATCAGTTCTCATTATAGTCCCGGCTCGTGAGGCGTCGCCTGCCGATGCCGCCGAACGACGCCCGGCCCTCGGCCGCGGCGGGCCGGGCTCCCGGGTCGTCGGAGGGCGAGCCGGTCGAGCGGAAGGGATCCGCGGAGCCCTCAGGGGCCGGCGGAGGCCGGTTGGGGATGCCGGGCCATGGACCTGCCGGCCCGGTCGGGTTCGCCGTCGTGCGCTACGCCGGCCCCTCGATCCCTGAAGCGGGCGATCAGGCCCGCGGCGGCGGGCTCGAGCTCCGGGTCGAGGCTGGCCGCCCGTGCCAGGGCCTCTACGCCGGCGGCGTCGTCCGACGCCAGGAGCATTCGGCCGATGAACATCAGCGTACGGGGGCTCGCGGGTCTGCTCTTCAGCGCCTGCCTGTAGAGCTTGACGGCCTTGTCGGGGTCCCGGATGCGCCGGCGGACGAGGCGGACGAAGTCCCAACACTCCTTGTCGCCCAGCTTGTGCTCCTTCGCCAGCCTCTGCAGGCGCAGGCCCTCGCGCAGCCGGGCCCGGATACGGGCATGGCGGCGCTGCCAGGCCGCGCTGTTCTGGGCGAGCCAGGCCCTGTCGAACAGCGCGACCAGACGGTCGGCCTGATCGCCGAGCAGTTGCCGGACGCCGTCCGGGTCCACCGGGGGAGGGGGCTCGAAGTGCTGGTGTCCGATCGCATGGAGTCGCTCGGCGAGGCTCGCCCTGTCCGCGTCCCCGGGGGCCTCAGTGGCCCGCGTCCAGTGTGCCGTGAGGCGGTCGCCGGCCAGCTCCCGCGCCAGCGTCTCGCCCATCGGCGAGAATGGCCCGGTGGGAGGCAGGCGGTGGCGCTTGGCCTGGCCGTAGAACTCCGGCCAGAACACCCGCTCGAGCACCTGGTCCACCAGCTCGAAGCGCGTGATCGCGTCCTTGACCTCTTCGTCGTTGACAAGCTCCAGGGTGCCGTGATCCGCGCGCAGCGTCGCCCGGCGCCGAGGCACACCGGAGACCCGCTCGGCCAGGGGCGCGTACCGGGAGAAGAAGAGCTGCAGGGGGCGGCGGGCCGGGTGCCGGTCGCGGACCAGGCCGGCGTTCAGCTGGCTCCAGCAGGTGCCGAGCAGGGCGCCCCAGCCGGCGGGATGCCTTAGCCCGGACTTGAGGTCCAGGAGGGACCGCGTCAGCAGCACGCGCAGGTACTGGGGCGACCCGGAAAGGAGGACGGGCAGTCCGATCTGGAGGGTATTGTCGAATACCAGGGGCAGCCCGTGGCGCGGCGCCCGGATGATCCGCAGGGTGTGCTCCGGCACCAGTTGGACGTGGTGAACCCGGGGCGCGCGGCACAGGGTGCGGGCTTCCTCGACCCGGGTCCGCAGCGCGGATCGGTCGTCGACGGGCATGCCGGAGGGGGCGCCGGGGCTCAGCCGAACCGTGGCGTAGGCGACCCAGCCGGCCAGGCCGGACCCAGCCAGGGCGACGCCCAGCCAGGGGAGGTCGGCGAGCGAGAGTCCCGGGGCCGCGAGGCCGCTGAGCACCGCTGCGAGCAGGAGCAGGGCAACGACCGGAAATGCCAGCAGGAAGGCGTACCCGATCAGCAGCACGCCCAGGGACAGCGCCAGAGCGGCGTTGGGCCGCCGCCGTGCCAGGCGCGCCAGGGGCGCGCGCCCTCGCGCGGCCCCCGGTGTGCGCGCGGGCACACCGAGCCGCGACCACAGACTACCCGGAATCGGCCTCATTGGCGGGTCCCAGAGCACGGGTCCATTCAAGCAAAGCCTAGTCCAGGGTCCGGGCCGAAAATGTGACCGGGTTCCTGTTGTCCGGGACGTCGGCGCCGGCGCGCGGGCTCCCTGAGCGTCGGCGCCGGGCGCTGGGTTGTGTAAGAATCGTTCCTGCCGGGAGCCGGAGGACGACTTGGCTGTGTGCGGGCTGGGAAGGGCGCTAGGCGGCATTCTCATCGGGGTCTTGGCCCTCTGGCCGGGCACCGCCGCCCTGTCCGCAGCCGGCGGCGCCCTCGACGAGGGTCTGGAGGCTTACGTGCGCGGCGACTACGAGCGTGCCGCGCCGCTGATCCGCGCCGCCGCGGAGCAGGGAGATCCGGAGGGCCAGTTCGCCCTGGGGACCCTCTACTTCAAAGGGCAGGGTGTGCCGCGGGATCCGGCGGAGTCCTTCAGGTGGTACTTGCAGGCCGCGGGTCAGGGCCACCCCTCCGCCCAGTTCAACCTCGGCAACGCATACGTCCACGGTCGGGGCGTGGAGGTGGACGCCTTTCAGGCGGTCCGCTGGTGGCGCCGGGCGGCCTTCCAGGGGCTGCCCAACGCGCAGTTCAACCTCGGGGTCTACTACCTGGGCACCGCGGACACGGCCGCCGGCCGCACCCTGGGGCTCGCCTGGCTCGAGGCGGCGGCGGAGAACGGCTGGGCCGCGGCCCTGGACCGCCTGGAACGGATGGGTGAGGGCGCCCGGGTCCCCGGCGGGGAGAGGGACTGGGGCCGCGAGCCGCTGCTCAGCGAGGCCCGGCTCCTCACCGTCGACCCGGAGGCCTATACGCTGCAGCTGTTCGCGGGAGGATCGATGGAATCGGCGCGGTCGTTCGTCGAGTCGCAGGGACTGGGCGCGCGGGCGCGGCTGTTCCGCATGCCCCGGGACGGAGCGTTGTTCTGGAACGTCGTCTACGGTGTCTATCGCTCACTCGACGACGCCCGGGACGCCCTGTCCGGGATGCGGCCGGAGCTGAAGCGCCTGGACCCCTGGCCGCGCAGGGCCGTCGAGGTCCGCGGACCGATCCTCCAGCTGTGGGAGGCCCGGGAGGATACCCCGCTTCCCTGAGCCTGCCTGCCGGGACAGGACGAAGCGCACGAGGGGCTTGCGGATGTCCGAGGTGCACGTGAATCCCGCCCGCCGCTTCGGCGGCGTCGCACGGGCCTACGGCGAGGCGGCCGCGCTGCGGATCGCTGCGGCGCATGTCTGCGTGGTCGGCGTGGGCGGGGTGGGCTCCTGGACCGTGGAGGCCCTGGCCCGCAGCGGCGTGGGCGCGCTCACCCTGATCGATCCCGACCACGTGGCCGAGTCCAACATCAACCGCCAGTCGCACGCCCTTGACAGCACCCTGGGCCGCGCGAAGGTGGGTGTGCTGGTGGAACGCGTGCGTGACATCAATCCCGGCTGCATCGTGCGCACGGTCGAGGAGGAGGTGACCCCGGACAACCTGACCGGGCTGGTGTCTGCCGATTTCGACTGGGTGGTGGACTGCATCGACCGCTTCCGCGCCAAGGCAGCGCTCATTGCGCACTGCCGCCGCGCCCGCATGCGGGTCCTGACGGTGGGTGGGGCGGGCGGGCAGGTCGACCCCACACGGATACGTGTCTCCGATCTCAGCCGCAGCGCGCAGGACCCGCTGCTCGCGCGCGTTAAGAAGCTCCTGCGCCGGAGCTACGGCTACAGCCGCAATCCCGGGCGCCGCTTTGACGTGCCCTGCGTCTGGTCGGACGAGCCGGGGGTGTTTCCGGGGCCGGACGGAGGCGTGAGCCTCCAGCGGCCCGCGGGCATGGAGACCCGTGACCTGTCCTGCGCGGGAGGCATGGGCTCGGTGGTCACGGTCACCGCGGGCTTCGGCCTGGTGGCCGCGTCTTACGTGCTCGGGCGCCTTTCGCGCCCGGTCTGAGCGCGGTCGGACGGGGCTTCGTTCGTGCCTGGGACCTATCTCGGAATCCCGCGCGGCTGGGACCGTGGCGGCTCGGGCCCAGGGCACGACGCGGCGAGCGCGGTGCAGCCGGCGCTCAATGGGCGAGCTGCAACGCCCTGGGTCTGAGCGGGTCAGTCTGAATCGCCGGGTCCCCGAGGGGTTGCGTCCGAAATACGCGCCTGGGGCGTTGCACCGCTTGCCCGTGCAGCGAGTACCGCGCTGCGCAGTGCGCCTTGCCGGCACGCATTTCGGACAGCAACGCGGCTCGCGGGCGATCATGAGATAGGTTCTATAATCGCCGCCATGCTGCTCCGGCCGTCCGGCATCCCATCCACGGGGACTCGACCTTGACCATAGAGGGGTGGATTGCGGTCTCCACCGTCGTGGGAACCGGCATGGTGCTGGTCTTCACGCGGATCGGCCCGGATATGGTGCTGGTCGCCGCGATGACCCTCCTCCTGGCCCTCGGGGTGCTGTCTCCGGCCCAGGCCCTGGAGGGCCTGTCCAATCCGGCGCTGGCCACGGTGGGCGTGGTGTACGTGGTCGCCGCGGGCCTGATCGATACCGGCGTGGTCCACACCATCGGCCAGCGTTTTCTCGGAGTGCCCGGATCCCTGCGCTCCGCCCAGGCGCGGATCATGCTCCCGGCGGTCGCCCTCAGCGCCTTCCTGAACAATACCCCCGTGGTGGCGATGCTGGTTCCGGCGGTGCAGGACTGGGCGCGGAAGCACCGCCTTTCCGTCTCCAAGCTGATGATACCCCTCAGCTACGCGGCGATCCTCGGGGGTTCCTGCACGGTAATCGGCACGAGCACCAACCTGATCGTCTCGGGCCTGGTGGACAGCCGCGGCGACATGCCTGGCGTGGGCTTCTTCGAGATCGCCTGGATCGGCCTGCCCTGCGCGTTGATCGGAGTGGCGTACGTGCTGCTCGCGAGCCCCTGGCTGCTGCCGGAGCGCAGGCCGGCGATCCGCGTGCATCAGGATCCGCGCGAGTATGCGCTGGAGATGGTGGTCGAGCCCGGGAGCCCCCTGGTCGGGCGGAGCATCGAGCAGGCGGGCCTCAGGCACCTGCCCGGCGTCTTTCTCGCCGAGATCGAGCGGGCGGATACCCTTCTGCCCGCTGTGCCGCCGACCGAGCGGCTGCAGGGGGATGACCGCCTGGTGTTCGTCGGCAGCGTGGATTCGGTGGTGGACCTCTACAAGATCAAGGGGCTCATTCCGGCGCCCGACCAGGTCTTCAAGCTCGACTCCCCGCGCCCTGAGCGCCTGCTGATCGAGGCGGTGGTCTCGTCCACCTCTCCTCTGGTGGGTCATACTATCAGGGACAGCCGTTTCCGCAGCCGCTACGACGCCGTGGTGGTGGCCGTGGCCCGGGGCGGGCGAAGGATCGCGGGCAGGATCGGCGACATCGAGCTCAATCCCGGTGACACCCTCCTGGTGGAGGGGCGCCCGTCGTTCGTGGAGCAGCAGCGCCTGTCCCGCGACTTCATGCTGGTCAGCGCCGTCGAGGACTCGAGCCCGCCACGGCACGAGCGCGGTGCCGTCGCCGTGGCGATCCTGGGGGGCATGGTCGCCCTCGTAACCCTGTTCGACGTGCCCATGCTCGTCGCCGCCCTCATCGCTGCCGCGCTCATGCTCCTGAGCGGCTGCACCAACGGGGCCCAGGCGCGGCGCAGCCTGGACTGGCAGGTCCTGATCGTGATCGGCGCCTCCCTTGCGCTGGGGCGCGCCCTGGACGTGACCGGCGCGGCGGCGTTCATCGCCGCCGCCTGGATAGACGTGGGCGGGGGCAGTCCCTGGCTCGCCCTGGCGGCGGTCTACCTGATGACCAGCCTGCTCACGGCGTTCATCACCAACAACGGGGCGGCGGTGCTCATGTTTCCGCTTGCCGAGGCCGCCGCCGCCGGCCTGGAGGTGGGCCTTCGCCCGTTCGTCATGACGATCATGGTCGCGGCCTCGGCCAGCTTCGCCACCCCCATCAGCTACCAGACCAACATGATGGTGTACGGCCCCGGCGGCTACCGCTTCTCCGACTACCTGCGCATCGGCCTTCCCCTGAATTGCCTCCTGGGTCTCGCGACGGTGCTCATCGCACCGGTCGTCTGGCCGTTCTGAGCCGGGCGGCCGGCGGCGGGGAATGCGGGGGCCTGTCCGCCGGGCGCCGCCTGCCGCGAGGGGAGGTCCGGCCGCGCCCTGGCGGGCGTCCGGAAACCTGCAATACTTGATCTGTCCCGGTGGTCGCCGCCGCGGTGTGCTGCCGGGAAGCGGCTTCGCAGCCTGAGCTTACAAGGACACCGCTTGCCGGGGAACGCCCCCGCACAGGCAAGCCGGAGGGACCCTCGCACAGCCTGTCGGCTATCGATGGACCGGGCTGCCCCTCCGCGGGCGCGGATACGCCCGACTGCATCACCGGGATATCTACCTGCAAAAGGGAGAATGAAATGAACAAAACGGACGCCCTGGAAATGCTGAGCCATGCCCGCTCCGCCCACCTGCAGTGGCGGGCCCGTGCCCAGGCCCTGGTTGCCGGCGTGCCCCTGGAGAAGGAGCAGGTGCCCGTCGCCTACACCGACTGCAAGTTCGGGCGCTGGTACTACGGTGTCGGGCAGCGGCTCTCCTCTCTGGAGTCCTTCAAGGCCATCGAAGAGCCCCACCAGAGCCTGCACCTCATCTACATGCGCATATTCAAGGAGCTCTTCGGCGAAGACGACCGCTCCGGGCTTGCCAAGCTGTTCGGATCGGGCAAGCGGCGCAAGGCACAGCACACGGCGCAGGCCGAGCAGATCCTGCCCCAGCTGGTCGCCATCTCCCAGACCCTGCTCGAGACCGTGGACGCCCTGGAAAAGGACATCCGGAGGATGTCGGAGGCGGAGTTCGCGGAGGTCGCTTCCAGCAGGGCCTGAGGACCCGGGGCCTGCGGCGCCCGGCCGCAGGCCCACGGTGCGCTCCCGATCGGTTCTCGCCCCCCGCGTTCAGATTGAGTTCAGGAACCGCGTCCTACCCTGGGTTATGTCCTGGGCACCGTCCGTTGGGCGGCGCCCGCATCGGAAACGAACCGAGGAGACGGCGCATGAGCATGGACCGAATTTCCGCGAGCAGGGGTCCGGCGCCCGCGCTTGTGCTGGGCGGCGTGCTCGCGCTCGCCGCGGGCACGGCGGCAGGCGCCGTCACGACGGGCACCTGGCACGATTCCGGCGCGCTGCTCGCACCGGAGCTGCTCTGGGTCGCGGCGGGGCCCGAGGCCGACTGGATGGCACGGGTGGCGCCGGGGGCGGTGCATCTGGCCCGCAACGGCGAGACCCCCGGTGGCGGGGCGGATGCCGCGGGCGCCCCCCCGGCGGGCACGGCGGGCGCGGAGCAGGAAGGGGCGACCGCCGGCCCGGCGTCCGAAGGCGACACGGACGCGTTGCGGCTGAAGAGCATGGAGGAGCGATTCTTCCGCCGGTTCGGCGGGTCCG
>JASFUT010000108.1:0-10136 GCA_050050175.1 Chromatiales bacterium | reverse complement strand
CGAACACGCCGGCGAGCACCCGAACCGCCGCCCCATCCCGCTGCACCTCGGGAATCGCCTCCGGGGAGAGCTCCTGATAGGCCGGGTCGCCCATCTTCTCCGCCGCCGGAAGATTGATCCAGAGCTGAAACCCCCGCATCAGCCCATCCGACTGGCGGGGCATCTCCGAGTGGATTACACCGCTTGCGGCACGCATCCACTGGGCGCCGCCCGTGCGCAGGTCGCCCTCGTTGCCCATGCTGTCGCGGTGGATCATATGCCCGTCGAGCATGTAGGTGAGGGTGACGAAGCCCCGGTGCGGGTGATCCGGAAAGCCGGCGATGTAGTCGTCCGGGTCGTTGCTCCCGAAGTGATCCAGCATCAGGAAGGGGTCCAGGTGACGCCTGGCCGGTGTGCCGATGGTGCGGTGCACGGTGACGCCCGCGCCCTCGGAGACGGCCTCCCCGCGGATGGTCTGCACTATCTCTCTCATGGCCATGCGTCCTCCTCCGGTTCTGAACCGCCGACACGCCAGCAGGATCTGTCAACCGATCCTCCTCGACCTCTGCCAAGACTCCGCGCCCGGGACCCGGCATCCGCCAGGCAGACTCCCCGTCGCGAGCGCTGCCCCGGCAGGGCGAGACCGGGCGGGGAGCCCTGCAACCCGCGACGCCCCGGCAGTCGGCGTGGCGGGTCAGGTCCCGCCGGAGCGCCGGTCGAGGCGGATCGTGACGTGGGGCTCGCCCCGCAGCTTCACGCGGATTTCGACGCGCTCAGGGCCGGGCTCCACCTCGACGTGCAGATGGGGTCTGTCCTGCGCCCGAAACCCCACCGCAGCGCCGCGCGAGCCCACCGCCTCCAGACGGATCGGCTCCTCGTTGCCGCCGAAGCTCGTGAGAAAGTCTAGCCGCAGTACCCCGTCACGTTCGTAGAACGTCCAGCGGTGAAGGGCCGCGCCCGGCTCGGCCACGCCAGCGACCCCGCGATCCGCGATCCGTCTGAAGCGGATGTCGTAGGGAAGCGGCCCCCGCGGGGTGCGCACCGCCCTGCCCCGCCAGTCGCCGACCAGGGCATCGAGAAAGGGCGATGCGCCTTCGATCGGGGTGTCGGCAGGCGCGGCGGCGGCAGCGACCGCCAGAATCGCCGCCGCAGACAGCCCTGCCGCCCCCCTACTGACGGATCCCTTCCACCGACAGGTAGAGATCCACCGCGCGGGAGGCGGAACCCAGGTCATAGTCGATGCCATAGTCGGCGAGCCTCAGGGTGGTGCGGCCCTCGAAGCCGCGCCGGTAGCCGCCCCAGGGATCGGGGCCGTGGCCGACGTGCTCGACGTCGATGGTCACCGGCCGTGTCACCCCGTGCAGCGTGAGGTCTCCGGTGAGCACTGCGGCGCCGTCGCCCTTCTCCTCGAAGCCGGTGCTGACGAACCGGGCCTCGGGATATCGGTCCACCTCGAGGAAATCCTCGCCGCGCAGGTGCTTGTCACGCTCGGCGTGGTTCGAGTCGATGCTGGCCGTCCGGATCACCACCTCCACCTCGGAGGCGGCCGGGTCGTCCGCCGCATAGCTGAACGAGCCCTCGAAGTCGTTGAACCGCCCCAGCAGCCAGCTGTAGCCCAGGTGCGGGATCTTGAACTGGATGAAGGCGTGCGAGTCCTTGGTGTCGATGACATAGTCGGCTGCCGGGACCGGCCCGGGGACCGCGAGGACGCCCGCCAGGACGGTGCTGAGATAGAAGATCTTGTTCATCGGGCTCTCCTGTCGTTGGCATGCTTTAAGCTGGGCTGCTTCCAGCCCTGGGGCACGGATCACATGGTTTCCGCCTTGTGCAACCGACCGCTGGCCGGATCGCGGAGCCTGGTCGGCGTTGTCCCGGGAAGAAGGCAACGCGTACAAGGCCCGGTCGACGTCCTGCGCGCTCCGCAGACCTTGCCCCTCCGCGCTTGAGGCATGGATCTTCCTCGTTGCCGAGGTCGCGGCTCATCCGCCCGGCCTGATCATTCGCATCAGGGTTCGGTTCCGATCGATGAAGTGGTGCTTGAGCGCGGCCAGGGTGTGCAGCCCCGCGAGCCCCATCAGCGCCAGCGCCAGGTACCAGTGGAGCTTACCCGCCAGATCCGCCTGGTTCTCGGGCCCGACGAAGGTCGCCGGGACGCTGAACAGGCCGAAGACGTCGATTGCCTTGCCATCGGCCGTGGAGATCAGGTAGCCGCTCACGACGACCACCAGAATCAGCGCGTCCATGCTCCAGTGGGCGGCCCGGGACAGCCGGTCCTCCAGGGGGGAGACCCCGGGCGCCGCGCGGGGCCGCGGGTTGGCGACACGCCAGCCGATCCTCAGCGCCAGCACGCCGAAGAGCAGGACACCGACGCTGCGGTGGATGTCCGGGGCCTGCCGGTACCAGGGGTCGTAGTAGGTCAGGTCGACCATCCACATGCCCAGCGCGAACAGGCCGACGACGGCAAGGGCCACGAGCCAGTGCAGGACGATCGCCCCCAGCCCGAAGGACCTCCCGGTGTTTCGCCACATGATCGGCTCCTGCCGCCCGCACCGGGGCCTATGCGG
This sequence comes from Chromatiales bacterium, assembly GCA_050050175.1. Classification (GTDB taxonomy): domain Bacteria; phylum Pseudomonadota; class Gammaproteobacteria; order Chromatiales; family Chromatiaceae; genus CAVQCX01. The sequence continues at coordinate 7,593 of JASFUT010000108.1, read as the reverse complement.
TCGCCGCGGCCCGCGGCTCCGGCGCCGCGGCGACGGGCGCGAGCAGCCCCGAGATGCGCTCTCGGGCCGCGGACAACCTCTCCTCGGCGCCGGCGACCAGCCGATCGGCGGCGATCACCTCAACGGCGTCGATGCCGACAAAGCCCAGCACGTGGCGCATGTAGGGAGTCGCGAAGTCCACGGCGCTGTCCACACCCACCCCGCCCGAGGCCATCAGCAGGTAGGCCCGCTTGCCCCGCAGCATGCCCTCGGGACCGTTGGGGGTGTAGCGGAAGGTGCGCCGGGCACGAGCCACCATGTCGATCCAGGCCTTGAGGGCTGCGGGTACGCCGAAGTTATAGACCGGCATACCGATCACCACCACGTCCGCGGCCTCCAGCTCGTCGACCAGGGCGTCGGAAGCAGCCAGGGCCGCCCGGTGCGCGGGCGTGCGGTCCTCGGGGGCTGTGGCGTTGGCGGCCACCCAGGCGGCGTCCACCGCGGGCGGGGACTCGACAGCAAGGTCCCGGACGCGAACCTCCAGGTCCCCGTGTCGGGTGCGCAGCGCCTCGAGCAGCTCGTCGCCGAGGCGGCGCGTTGCGGACCCCTCGCGGCGGGCGCTGGCGTCCACCCGCAGCACGCGCAGGGCGCCTGTCTCGGGGGTGATGGGATGCCTGTTCATCGTGTGTCTCCTCGCGCTGGCTCGGGGGCGGCGCCGGCGGCTCCGGCGCGTTGTAAACAGATTGGCAGTTGCTATCCGAGGGATAAACAGGGATCCTGGGAAAACACTGTGCTCAGGGACGCAACAATGGACCGTCTGGAGGAGATGCAGACCTTCGCCCGCGTGGTGGAGGCCGGCAGCATCAGCGGCGCCGCAGAGCGCCTGGGCGTGGGCAAGTCGGCCGTCAGCCGCCGCCTGGCCGACCTGGAGGAGCGCCTCGGCGTGCAGCTCTTCCGGCGCACCACGCGTCGCCTGGACCTCACAGACACCGGACGGAGCTTCTACGAGCGCTGCCTGCGCATCCTGGAGGACGTGGACGAGGCCGAGGCGGCGGTCTCCGAGGCCCACGGCACCCTGCGGGGGCGGCTGCGGGTGGCCGTTCCCCTGTCCTTCGGGATCAACCATCTGGTGCCGGCGTTCGCGGACTTCATGGCCGCCCATCCGGAGCTGGTCCTGGACCTGGACTTCAACGACCGGCAGATGGATCTGCTGGCGGAGGGCTTCGACGCGGCGGTGCGTATCGCCGACCTGGCCGACTCCAGCCTCATCGCCCGCCGCATCGCACCCATCGGGCACCTGGTCTGCGCGAGCCCCGCCTACCTCGCCCGGCACGGCACCCCGGAGACCCCCGAGGCCCTGGCAGATCATCCCTGCCTGGTCTATGGCAACGCCCCCACACCCGGACTCTGGAGCTGGACCGAGGCGTCCGGCCAACGGCGCAGCGTCCGGGTCCGGCCCGTGCTCCAGGCGAACAACGGCGACTGCCTGCGAGAGGCCGCCGAGGCGGGGCTCGGCATCGCCATGGAGCCCAGCTTCATACTGTACCGGGCCATCGAGGCGGGCCGCCTCAGGCCCATCCTAACGGGGTACGACTGGCCCCGCCTCGCCGCCCACGTCGTCTACCCGCAGACCCGCCACCTCTCCCGACGGGTGCGCGCCCTGGTGGACTTCCTGGTCGATCGCTTCGCCGGGGTGCCCTACTGGGACCGCTGCGTGGACAGGGCCCGCGGGAGGCTGGTCTGAGCCGGACCATCGCGCCTGCGCGTCGTTTCCATCTCGACCGCAGCCGAGCCACCATCGACGCCGCCTCTGCACGCCCAGGGAACGCCAGGTCCGGCCCCGGAACCGCCGCATGAGTGGGTGGCAGCCGCGGGCCGAGCCTCAATCATTGCGCCGCGCTCCCCCACGCCCCCCTCCCGCCTCGACTACCCGCCCCTGGCTACCGGCCCGTCACAGCGTCAGCGTGATCCCGTCCACCAGCGCGCCGGGCAGCCGATGGCTCACCCAGGACCGGCCGCCGTAGGTGCCGGGATCGAGGATCAGCTCCCGCTCCCGGGTCAGGGCCTCCAGACGGTCGCCGAGGAGATGGTAGACGGAGTCGTCGATGCGCATGACGTCGACCGGGCCCTGGATCTCTCCGTTCTCCACCCAGAGGCAGGCGTAGCGGGTCATGGCGGTAATCCGGCAGTCGGCCCGGTCGGAGAAATTGCCGTACCAGAGGTCGCTGACGTACAGGCCGGTGCCCAGCGCGGCCAGGACCTCCTCGGCCGGCAGGTCGCCGGCCGCCATGTCCAGGGACTCGGGGGCCTCGGTGCCGGCGTTGACCCCGACGCCGTACTCCGCGGCGCTGCGGGGAGCCGCCAGGCAGTCGCGATAGACCCCGCCCTGGATCAGGTCCACCCGTGGCGGCTTGACGAAGCCCTCCGCGGTGAAGCGCGGCGTCAACCCTCGGGCGTGGTCCTCCACCAGGCTCACGCCGGGGTGCAGGCGACGGCCCTCGGCCACCATGCGCATCAGCGGGCTCGAGCCGGTGCGATGGTCCTTGAGCCCGAATCCACCCCAGGCCACAAGGCCCAGGAGCTCCCTCAGGGCGGCGGGGGCCAGGTAGGCCCGATAGCGGCCGGGCTCGAGGGTCAGCGCCGGGCGCGCCACCACCGCGAGACGCTCCCGCACCCCGGCCATGCGCCGGGCGAGCTCGGCGGGGTCCCAGTCGACGCCCGCGTAGCGGGCCTTGACCGCCTTGTCTCCCGCCAGATGGCAGCTCCAGTCCAGATTGAAGCTCTGGCTTGCATGCCAGCCGCGCTGGCCGGCGGAATCTGCGAGCCCGGCGAACATGGCGCCGCTCGCCCAGATGCCCACCAGATCCATGTGCGCCGCCTCGTCCATGACCTGGGCGACGGCCTCCCGGGCGGGCGGCGGGGACCGGTCGTCGACCTGCTCGGTGCTGCAGACCTCGGCGGGGAGGATCAGGTAGGGGTCGGGGGCCAGCTGGGACAGGCGGCTTCGCAGCCCCTCCAGCAGGCCCTCCAGGCGGGGCCGGTCCGCACCCACCGAGCCCTGCAGGTCGCACCTCGCCGCGGCCCGGCGCCCGCCAGCGACCAGATCCAGGGTGACCGTGCTGCGCTCAACGCTGCCCGCCTGCCTGACCCGGGCCTGGCTCAGCCGCACGAAGTCCGAACGCTCCCCCTCGAGCGCCAGGCTCAGCCGCTCGCCGCCATCGAGGCCCTGCATCAGCCGGTCCGCCAGCGCGAAGAAACGGCCCTGCATCAGTCCCCCTCGCCGAACACGTCCACGCCCCGGAACAGGCAGGCGGGCACCGCGTGTCCCACCCGGACCAGCTGGTTGGGCTCACCCTTGCCGCAGGAGTTTACGCCCTCGACGTTGAGGGTGCCCGCGTCGCCGACGCCGTCCAGGCTGCGCCAGAACGACGACGAGACGCCGCGGTAGTTGGGCGTGCGCACCATCGCCCCCAGCTCGCCGTCCTCGATGAGCCAGCCGATCTCGCAGCCGAACTGGAACTTGTTGCGGCTGTCGTCGATGGACCAGGACCGGTTGCTGTCCATGAGCACCCCGCGCTCCACCGCACCGATCAGCTCCGCCAGGCCCGAGTCGCCCGGCTCCAGGTTCAGGTTGGCCATACGGTCGATGGGCGGTCGGTACCAGTCGCTGGCGCGGGCGTTGGCCGTCCCGGGCAGCCCGGCGCGGGCCTGGGACAGGGCGCCACCCAGGGGCCGCTCAAGGATGCCGTCGCGGATCAGGTGGACCCGCTCCGCCGGCGTTCCCTCGTCGTCGAACCCGTAGCCCGCCAGCTCACCGGGCACGCCGGGATCGAAGGTGACGTTCAGCAGATCCGAGCCGTAGCGGAAGCTGCCGAACATCTCCGGGGTGACGAAGCTGGTGCCGGCGTAGTTGCGCTCGTCGCCGAGAATCCGATCCAGCTCCAGGGGGTGGCCGATGCTCTCGTGGACCTGCAGCGCCATCTGGCCGGGAAGGAGCACCAGGTCCATGGCGCCCGCGGGACAGGGGCGCGCGTCCAGCAGGGCCACCGCCTCCTCGCCCACGCGGGCGGCTTCGGCGGGAAACCCCAGAGGCCCGAGCTGCTCGAGGCCGCCGCGGCGCCCGCCCCGGGCGGCGCAGCCGGTCCGCCGCTGGGTGAGCGCACCGCGGTGAGCGACCGCGGCCAGGCCCGGCTCGGTGTCGTGGAAGCGCTGCTCGATCCAGGCCCCGTCGCTGCTGGTCAGGAGGACATCCGTCCGCCGGTACCCCAGCCAGGCCTCCCAGTCCACGACGGCGTCGTGGACCTTCAGCGCCGCACAGGCGCCCTGGAGCAGGGCCAGCTTATCCCCCGTGGCGAGGTCCTCCCAGGGCTCGGCGCAGGGCGTCTCGTAGCGCCCCCGGGTGTCCGGGCGGGGGATCAGCCGGCTCGGGGCGACCTGCCGGCCGGCGGTCGCCTTCGCCCATCCCCGGGCGCGCCGGGCGGCCTCAAGCAGCCCGGCGACCGAGAGGTCCCCGGTGGCCGCGTAGCCCACCCCGTCTGCGTCGACGACCCTGACCAGGGCCCCTCGGCTCGCCGCGACCCTCGGGGGCACGGGGATGCCCTGGCGCACGGAAAGGGTCTCGTCCCACTGGTCGACGAGCCTCAGGGACCAGATCTGCGACGCCGGCGCCCTTGCCGCAAAGGCGCGGGCCAGCTCAGCGTGGGCATCGATCATCCGCACAGGCCTCGGCTCAGTTGCCTCGCTCCCGCTTCGCCTGTGCCACGGAGACCTCCAGATCCTCCTCCGCCACCCCCATGGCCCGGGCCACGTCGGCCAGACTGAAGCTCGGCTCCCCGCTGACAGGGTCCGTGTCGGTGGGCTCCACCCCCATCTGCTCCAGGGTCTCCCGGAAGGTCTCGACCATCATCCGGGCGGTGCGCGGATGGCCGGACAGGAAGCTGAACGCATCCGCCCAATCCGGGCTCCGGGGATCGGCCAGGGCCATGAAGGCGGCTTCGACGGAATCGAACCTGCTGGTCATCGCTCGTTCTCCGGTCCGGGGCGGCCCGCGGGGAAACGCCAGAGGCCGACCCATGCCCGAATTCTGGGCCAAGGGGGGCATACCTCCAAGCACGGGCCCGACCGCGCCCTCACTCAGTGGCGGGAGCGCCCCTGCTCGCCCGTGACGGCCAGCTCCAGCGCCGCCAGGAGTGCCTCCGCCCGTTCGGCGGGCGCCACCGCCTCCACCACGGCCTGCTTCTCGGCGGGATCCAGCGGCAGCACCGTGGCCAGCCGGTTGACCAGCGCCGCCGCGGGCAGCCGGGCCAACGAGGCGGCCTCCACCTTGAGCTCACGGTCGCGGAAGAAGCGCTGCAGGGCGGTGAAGAAACGGTCCCGGTCTGCGAGCACCGGACCCGCGGGGGCGTCGTCGTAGTCCGAGCGGAAGCGGGTCCACTCCGGTATGACGACCCGGTAGCCCCGCAGGGCGGGAAGCTCCTCGGTGATGTCGAACCGGCACACGCCCGTAAGCGTCACCAGGATGCGTCCGTCATCGGTCTCGCGGTATGCGGTTATCCGACCCGCACAGCCCGTGCGATAGACCGGGGGAGGATCCCCTGCGATCCGAGCGCGCGGCTGCACCATGCCGATCAGGTGGTCCGCCTTGAGCGCGTCCTCCACCATGTTGAGATAACGCGGCTCGAAGACGTTGAGCGGCAGCTCCGCCTCCGGCAGAACCGCCACCCCTTCCAGCGGGAATATGGGGAGGCTCCGGGGCAGGCGCCCGAATTCAGGAATGAACGGGGATCTGGCCAACTTCGTGTCTCCTGGGTTCCTCGTCACGCCCGCGCAGCCCGGTATCTACGGGCCTCGCCGGCGGCCTCGAAGGCGCTCTGCACGAGGTCGTGCATCAGCGCCCGGCTGGTCTGCGCGGAGGCATCGACCATGCGGGCCCTTATGGCCATGGTCATCGCCAGACCCTGCAGGATATCTCCATCGCTGAGATCCCCGTGGTGCTCGAGGGTTCCGCTGATGGCATCGAGGGCCGCACTGACGATGTCGGAGACCGCCTGACCGGATCGGGTCTCGGGATGGAGCGGAAAGGCGATATCGTAGGCGTCGCCGCCGGATGTGACCGCGGTGAATCCGAGCACGCTTGCTTGTTCAGCCATCATCTGCCCTCAGTATGCGATCAGGCGCACCAGCACCACCGCCACGGCAAACATCTGGAGCCCGTTGACGATCACGCTCAGGCGATGCAGCCGGTTGAACCGATGCCGTGCACCCGGGTCTCCGTCCCGGGCCAGGTCGGACTCCCGGTTGATCCACGGCATCAGCCCCTGACGTGCCAGCACGAACGCGAGCACCACGGCGGCGACCACCGCGGTCTCCCACGCAAAGGGCCCGGCCGAGGCGGTCAGGGCCAGGGCGGCGACCAGCGACAGGCCGCCGAGCACCAGGTAGTATCGGGGGAAGACCGCTCGTATGAAAGGTCCGGCCGCATCCGCCGGGAGCCGCGTGAACACGAGCGGCGCGAGCACCGCCGAGAAGATCAGCATGCCGCCGAACACGGCCGCCAGGGCCAGTCCGGCCAGCGTCTCCAGCTCAACCCAGTCGGGCATCGCGCCTGTCCCGCCGCATCTTCGCAATCTTAGGGCAGGTGCAGCGGGTTTGAACCATCGGCCCCGCCGGGGATTTGCGTGGCGCCGCCGGGGGTGAACCGATCCTCACCGGAACAGCCGCACCGAGGAGAGACCCCCGTCCACCGCCAGCACCTGGCCTGTGACCCATCGGGAGGCCGGGCTCAGGAGGTAGAGCATCGCCTCGGCCACGTCGTCGGGCTCCCCCACCCGGCCCAGCGGATGGCGCTCCGCGCTCGCCTTGCGCTTGTCCTCGGTGCCCAGCAGGCCCGAGGCGAGCGGCGTGTCGGTGAGGGAGGGCGCTACGGCGTTGACCCGGATGCGCGGCGCCAGCTCGGCCGCGAGGGCGCGCGTCAAACCCTCCACCGCGCCCTTGGCCGAGGCAATCGAGGCGTGGAAGGCCATGCCCGTGCGCGCCGCCACGGTGCTTAACAGCACGATCGAGGGGTCGGTTCCCTTGCGCAGGGCCGGCAGGCACCCGCGAATCGCGCGCACCGCGCCCATCAGGTTCACCTCCAGGTCCTCCCGGAAATCGTCGTCCGTAGTGCGCTGGAACGGCTTGAGCCGGATGCTGCCGGGGCAGTAGGCCAGGCCGTCAAGCCGGTCGGGGAGATCCGTCGGCGGCTCGGACCCGGTGGCATCCCAGACGAGGTGTGCCACGCCTCCCGCCGCCGGCCGGTCGGGCGGTCTTCGCGAGAGCACCACGGCCCCGGCGCCCGCCGCCGCCAGCCGCCGCACCAGCTCTTGGCCGATGCCCGAGGTTCCGCCCACCACTGCGTAGAATCTCTCTTTCATCCGCTCCAGTCCGCTGTCCGTGTGAGTCCAGGGGCCCGCGCCCAGGTACGCTGAGGATGCAGATGGGGGCTGCGACCACCAGCGCCACCTTGCGGATTGCCGGGTATTGGCGCGCGCCGCCCTTCGCCACCCCCTTTCGCCGCCGGGTTGAAACCCGGGGGTCGGGCAGGCATCAAAGGAGTGAGGTGTCCGATGGAGGCAA
>JASFUT010000107.1:0-10146 GCA_050050175.1 Chromatiales bacterium | reverse complement strand
ACGCCGCCCTGGATCGCGGCGCCGATGGCCACCGCCTCGTCCGGATTGACGTCCTTGCGCGGCTCCTTGCCGAAGAAGCTCTTGACCTTCTCCTGGACCTTGGGCATCCGCGTCTGTCCCCCCACCAGGATCACCTCATCGATGTCGGAGGCGGCGACCCCGGCATCCTTCAGCGCGATCTTGCACGGCGCGATGGTCCGCTCGACCAGCTCCTCGACCAGGGACTCCAGCTTGGAGCGGGTCAGCTTGACACTAAGGTGCTTCGGTCCGGTCTGGTCGGCGGTGATGTAGGGCAGATTGATGTCCGTCTGCTGGTTGAAGGACAGCTCGATCTTGGCCTTCTCGGCGGCCTCCTTGAGGCGCTGCAGCGCCAGCGGGTCGTTGCGCAGGTCCACGCCCTGTTCCTTCTTGAATTCGGAGACCAGGAAGTCGATGACCCGCTTGTCGAAGTCCTCGCCGCCGAGGAAGGTGTCCCCGTTGGTCGACAGGACCTCGAACTGGTGCTCGCCCTCGATCTCGGCGATCTCGATGATCGAGATATCAAAGGTGCCGCCGCCGAGGTCGAACACGGCCAGCTTCTGGTCGCCGCGGCGCTTATCCATCCCGTAGGCCAGCGCGGCCGCCGTGGGCTCGTTGATGATGCGCTTGACATCCAGGCCGGCGATGCGCCCGGCGTCCTTGGTGGCCTGGCGCTGGGAGTCGTTGAAGTAAGCGGGCACGGTGATGACCGCCTCCTTGATCTGCTCGCCGAGGTAGTCCTCGGCGGTCTTGCGCATCTTCTGCAGCACCTTCGCGGACACCTCCGGCGGCGCCATCTTCTTGCCCTTGACCTCCACCCAGGCGTCGCCGTTGTCCGCCTTGACGATCTTGTAGGGCACCATGTCGATGTCGCGCTGGACCACGTCGTCCTCGAAGCGCCGCCCGATCAGGCGCTTGATGGCGAACAGGGTGTTGCTCGGATTGGTGACCGCCTGCCGCTTGGCCGACTGCCCGACGATGATCTCGTCGTCGTTGGTGTAGGCCACGATGGACGGCGTGGTGCGATCGCCTTCCGCGTTCTCGATGACCCGGACCTTGTCCCCCTCCATGACGGCGACACAGGAGTTGGTCGTGCCCAGGTCGATGCCGATGATCTTGCCCATAATCCTTGTCTCTCCGGTCTGAGTTGCCTGGTGGCGAATTCGGTTGAGTTCTCAGGTGGGGGCGAAACCACCCTGTTTTCAAGACGGTTATCCCTCCCCGGCCCGCGTGGCGGAGCTCGACACGATGACCATCGCCGGCCGGACCAGCCGGCCGTTGAGCGTGTAGCCCTTCTGAACCACGTTCACCACGGTACTGGGCGGGACATCGTCCCGAGGCTGCATCGACATCGCCTGATGCAGCTCCGGATTGAACGGCTGACCCTGGGGGTCCACCTCCTCGATGCCGAACTTCGCGAGCACATCGGTGAGCAGCTTGAGCGTGAGCTCCTTGCCCTCGCGCAGCTTCTCCAGGTTCGCGTCCTCGCCCTGGGCCGCGCTCAGCCCCAGCTCCAGGCTGTCCCGCACGGGCAGCAGCTCCGCCACGAAGCGGTCTATGGCGAACTTGTGGGCGTTCTCGAGCTCGCGCTCGTGGCGCTTTCGGAGATTGTCGAGCTCGGCCCGGGCACGGACCAGCTTGTCCCAGTTCTCGTCGGCATTGCGCCGTGCCTCCGCCAGCAGCTCGGCGAGCTCCTCCACGCCCCGGGGCTCTCCGCCCCCGGCGCCGGCCTGCTCGGCGTCGCGGGGGGACTCCGCGCCGGCGCCCGCCGCGCCCGGCCCCGCGTCCGCCTGCTCACCGGACCCTTGCTCGGCCTGCTCGTGCTCGTCGGTCATTCATCCACCTCTGAATCTGCCACTGTTCTCAATGCCCGCAGGCCCCTCTGGCCGCATGGCCGGGGCCCGGGATACCCCCAGGGTGGGGATGGTTATCCCTGTTTCAAGGCCGCGCCGACCAGACGCGCGGTGACATCGACGATGGGGATGATCCGATCGTACGCCATGCGTGTGGGCCCGATGACCCCCAGGACCCCCACCACCTCGTCCTCCACGGCGTAGGGCGCGGTGATCAGGCTGCATCGGTCCAGATGCTCGTACCCGGACTCCCTGCCGATGAAGATCTGCATCCCCTCCGCCCTTACGCAGGCGTCGAGGAGGTAGAGGATGTCGTGCTTGCGGGTGAAGGCGTCGAACAGCTCCCGGAGACGCCTGAGGTCCGAGAAATCGTTGAAATCCATGAGGTTGGTCTGCCCCGAGATGAAGCAGTCGTCCAGGGCGTCTTCGTCCCTGAGCACCTCGCTGCCCATCTCTACCGCGAACGCCATCAGCCCGTCCATGCGGCGGCGCACCTCGCGCATCTCCTTCAGGAGACGGGCGCGCATGTCCTGCAGGGTGCGTCCGCCATAGGTCTGATTGAGGTAATTCGCGCTCTGCTCCAGCTCGGACGCGGAGAACTCGCGCTCGGTCTGGATGATCCGGTTCAGCACCTCCCCGCCGCTGGTCACCAGAATCGCCAGGATGCGCGTGCCCGACAGGCGCAGGAACTCGATCTGCCGGAAGGCCACCCGCTCCCGGCGCGGCAGCATCACCACGCCCGCCATGTGGGTGACGCCGGAGAGCACCTGGGAAACGGACTCCGCCAGCCTGCCGGACTCCCGAGCCTTGGTCAGCTGTTCCTTGAGGCTCTGGATCTCGGGGTCGCCCAGAGGCCGGACGGTGATCAGCGAATCGACGAAGAACCGGTAGCCCTCCTCGGTCGGGATGCGCCCGGCGGAGGTATGCGGGGAGGTCACCAGCCCCAGCTCCTCGAGGTCCGCCATCACGTTGCGCACCGTCGCCGGGCTGAGGTCGGAGCCCGCGTCCCGGGCCAGCGTCCGCGAGCCCACCGGCTGCCCGTCCTGGATATAGCGCTCGACCAGCACCTTCAGAAAGAATCGGGCGCGATCGTCCAGGGTCTCTCTCGATAAGGGCGCGTGTCGTGCCACCGGCGGCGAAAGGCTCTCGTGGGGGGGACGAGCTTGGCACTCCAGCACACCGAGTGCTAAAGCCCAAGCTACCAATCGCCCCTGTGCAATGTCAAGGAAACGGCCGGGCTGTTGGCCGCCCCGGGGCACCATGATAACGTGCGGCGGGGAAACTGGGGCGTCGTCCCCGGGGTGCCTGCGAGCGTCGGGATGAACAACGGCTTCTCCACCATCGGTCTCGGCGGCAAGCAGGGCGACCCCCGGGTCCGGGACACACTGATCCGCCTCGCCGATTTTGCCGAAGGCCGCGGGCACCCCGTGATGATCGAGCGCGGGGTCCTCGAGCCCCGGGACGAGTCAGGGCGCCGGGTCGCCCCCCTGGAGGAGGTGGCGCGCCATGCCGACCTGGCGATCAGCGTCGGCGGCGACGGCACCCTGCTGCATGCGGCGCGGACCATGGCGCCTCGGGGCGTCCCCCTGGTGGGCATCAACCTGGGGCGCCTGGGCTTCCTCGCGGACATCCCGTCGAACCGCATGATCGAGGCGCTGGAGCAGATCCTGCGGGGCGAGTATCAGGAGGAAGAGCGGTTTCTCCTGCGCGTGGACATCGGCCCCGGCGAGGCGGTGCATACCAGCGCCACCGCCCTCAACGACGTGGTGGTGCACAAGTGGAACGTGGCCCGCCTGATCGAGCTCGAGCTGTTTATCGGAGGACGCTTCGTGGAGGCCCAGCGCTCCGACGGGATCATCGTCTCCACGCCCACGGGCTCCACCGGCTACGCGCTCTCCGGCGGGGGGCCGCTGCTGATGCCCTCGCTGGACGCCCTGGTGCTGGTGCCCGTGTGCCCGCACCGCCTGGGCAACCGCCCCATGGTGGTGGACGGGGGCAGCACCGTCGAGATCCTGGTCTGCGGTCAGACCGAGAGCGCACACGTGCGGGTCACCTGCGACGGACAGACCATCCTGTCCGTCGCGCCGGACGACCGCATCAGGATAAGGAAGGCCGACCGGGGGATCCGCCTGATTCATCCCAGGGATCATGACCATTTCAACATCCTCAGGGCAAAGCTGGGCTGGGGCGAGCACCCGAGGTAGCCTGGCGTCGCCATGCTGACGCGGATACACGTGCGCAACCTTGCCATCGTCGCCGAGCTCGAGCTGGAGCTGGGCGCGGGCATGACCGCCTTGACCGGTGAGACCGGGGCGGGGAAATCGATCCTGGTCGATGCGCTCGGGCTCGCCCTCGGGGACCGGGCCGACACGGACATGATCCGCGCCGGCGAGGAGCGCGCCGAGATCTCCGCCGTCTTCGACGTCGCCCGGGTCCCCGGGCTCGGGCCCTGGCTGCTGGAGCAGGCGCTGGAGTCGGACGGCGAGTGCGTCCTGCGCCGGGTGATCGCCCGGGAGGGCCGCTCCCGCGCCTTCGTCAACGGCACGCCGGTTCCGGTGCAGACGCTCCAGCGGGCGGGCGACCTGCTCTTGGACATCCACGGTCAGCACGCCCACCAGTCCCTGCTGCGTCGCGAGCACCAGCGGCGCCTGCTCGACGAGCACGGCGGCCACCAGAGCGAGGTCGAGGCCGTCGCCGCCAGCTACCAGACCCTGCGCGACGCCCGCGAAGAGCTCCATGCGCTGAGGGGGCGGACGGGTGACCGCTCGGAGCGCCTGGACCTGCTGCGCTTCCAGGTGGAGGAGCTCGAGGCACTGGTTCCGCAGGAGGCGGAGCTCGCCACCCTGGACGAAGAGCAGAGACGCCTCGCCAACGCGGACCGACTCATGGAGGCCTGCGGCCGGCTCAGCGCGCGTCTCTACGAAGACGAGGACTCGGTGCAAAGTGCCCTCGGCGGCGCCGTCCAGGAGCTCGACGCCCTCATGGGGCTCGACCCGACCCTCGCAGATCCCAGAGAGCTGCTGGAGAGCGCCCTGATCCACGTGCAGGAGGCCAGCAGCAGCCTGCGCGCGTACCTCGACGCCGCCGACCGGGACCCCGCCCGCCTCGGGGAGGTGGAGCGGCGGCTGCAGGAGATCCACGACCTGGCGCGCAAGTACCGCACCACACCCGACGCGCTGGCGGAGCTGCTCGGGCGGCTGCGTGACGAGCGCGACGAGCTCGAGGGCGCGGACGCGCGCCTGGAGGAGCTGCAGGGCCGCGTCGACGCCCTGCAGGGCCGGTTCGACCGGGCCGCCGAGCACCTCTCCGTGCTCCGGTGCCGCACGGCCGAGGCCCTGGCGGAACAGGTGACGGAGGGTATGCAGCGGCTGGGCATGGAGGGCGGGCGTTTCGCCGCGCGGATCGAGCGGCTGGGAGCGGACCAGGCCGGGCCCCGGGGGATCGACCGGGTGGAGTTCCTGGTCACGGCCAACCCCGGCCAGCCGCTTCAGCCCCTGGCGAAAGTGGCGTCAGGGGGCGAGCTTTCCCGCATCAGCCTCGCGATCCAGGTGGCCACGGCGCGCTGCGCGGACATCCCCACGTTGATTTTCGACGAGGTGGACGTGGGCATCGGCGGCGCGGTGGCGGAGATCGTAGGCCAGCTGCTGCGCCGACTGGGAGAAGACCGTCAGGTGCTCTGTGTCACCCACCTTCCCCAGGTCGCTGCCCAGGGCCACCACCACCTGCAGGTCACCAAGCAGACCCGCGGCCGGACCACCGCCGCGAGCATCCGCCCGCTCGACGCCGAGGCGCGCGTCCGGGAGATCGCCCGCATGCTCGGCGGGATCTCGATCACCGAGAGCACGCTGGCCCACGCGCGCGAGATGATCGGCCTCTGTCCCGGGCCCTGAGGCCCCGGGGTCAGTGCGCCTCCCGTCGTCGGGGGCAATCGGGACGCAGGCAGCGGCCGTAGATGATCAGGGAGTGGTCGTCGATGGCGAAGCGCCTCTCCTGCGCCACGGTTCGCTGTCGCTCCTCGATCACCTCGTCGTAGAACTCCTCGACGTGGCCGCACTGCAGACAGACGATGTGGTCGTGGTGGCCGCCCCGGTTCAGCTCGAACACCGACTGGCCGCCCTCGAAGTGATGGCGCCTCACCATCCCCGCGGATTCGAACTGGGTCAGCACACGGTAGACCGTGGCCAGCCCGATCTCCTCACCCTTGTCCAGGAGCAGCCGGTAGACGTCCTCCGCACTCAGATGGCGCTCCGGGTTCTCCTCCAGCACCTCGAGGATCTTAACTCTCGGCAGGGTCACCTTCAGCCCCGCCTTCCTGATTTCCTGGTTCTCCACGCCGCGGTCCTCCCGGGGGCCGTGTCATTCGATCCTGCTATAAGGTATGATCTGCGGACGCAAATTCAGGGGCCGATTGGGTTTCACGAATGCAAAAGCTTCTCATTTATCTGGCGTGTGGCGCAAGCCTAACACTCACGGGCTGCTCGGCCACCCGGGATACCGTAGGCAGCATCGGTGCGGCCATACCCAACGCGCTCGCCCGCACGCCGCTGATGTACCGCCCGGACGTGCAGCAGGGCAACGTCATCGACCAGGGCGCGGTCAATCGGCTGCAGCCGGGGATGACCAAGTCCCAGGTCCGCTACGTCATGGGCACGCCGATGATCAACGACGTGCTGCACCAGGACCGCTGGGACTACGTCTATCTGCTGCGCGAAGGCGACGGCGACAGGAAGCAGGAGCGCCTGACCATCTTCTTCGAGGACGACAGGCTGACCCGCATGGTCGGCGACTACCGGCCTGATCCCGCGGCGGCCGCGCTGGCCGAGGAGAAGGAGCAGGTGATCAGCGTGCCCGACTACAAGGAGCGCAAGAAGGGCATCATCACCCGCGCCCTGCAGAAGGTAGGACTGAAGGACGACGAATACGAAGATCAATCGTCTTCCGAGGAGCCCCCGCCCCCGGGACCGGCCTCCTCCCCCGACGATCTTCCCCCTTCCCCCTGACGCCGGGCCGCCCGCTTCTTTCGCGCCTCCTTGGGATCGGCGATCAGGGGGCGGTAGATCTCCACCCGATCGCCGGGGCGGACCTCGGCGTCCAGCGTCGAGGCCTTCCCGAAAAGACCCACCTTGTCGGCGTCCAGGTCGATCTCCGGGAAATGCTGCTCGATACCGGAGCGCTCGATCGCGTCGCGGACCGTCATTCCGGCCTCGAAGGCGACGCGCAGGATCATCTGGCGCTCGGGCCTTGCGTAGGCGACCTCCACCTCCGGGGCCTCCTCAGGCACCGTAGACCTCGTGGGCGCGCTTGACGAAAGCGCCTACGAGAGAGGTGGCCACCTGGTTGAAGACCGGCCCGAAGGCCGCGCTGATCAGCCGCCCCGCGAACTCGAACTCCATGGTCAGCTCGACCTTGCACCCGTCCGCGCCCAGCGGGGTGAACACCCAGACACCCTCCAGGTGCTTGAACGGTCCCTCCTCCAGCCGGATGTCGATGCGCCGGTTCTCCTCCAGGCGGTTGCAGGTGGCAAACGAGTGATGCAGCCCGGCCCGCTTGAACTCGATGCGCCCGCAGAGCTCGTCCCCGGTGTGCGAGAGCAGCTTGGCGTTGCTGCACCAGGGAACGAACTTCGGATAGGCCTCGACGTCATTGACCAGATCGTACATCTGCGCAGGCGAGAACGGGACCAGCGCACTTTTCTGCACGCTAGCCAAAGGAGAAGAGCCCCACTCCGCGGAGGAACACGAGCACCACGGCGACCGGCGTGATGTAGCGCACCACCAGGTACCAGAGCCGGTACGCGTGCCCGTCGCCCATGGACAGCTCGTCCAGGGTGGACTCCCGGGCCATGAACCAGCCGGCGAACACCACCATCGCCAGCCCGCCGAGCGGCAGCATGAAGTTGGCGGTGAGGATGTCGAGCACATCGAACAGCCCGTTGCCCTTCTCCTCGCCCCCGAAATTGAAGGAGAACGCCCAGTCCGAGAAGGACATCACCGTGATGATGCCCAGCGCCCAGCCCAGTATCCCGACCGCGGTGGCCGCCTTGACGCGCTCCCAGCCGCGGTTCTCCGCGAGCCAGGCGACCGCCGGCTCGATCAGCGAGATGGCCGAGGTCCAGGCAGCGAACACCAGCAGGATGAAGAACAGGGTCCCGAACAGGGTGCCGCCCGGGATGTTGCCGAAGGCGATCGGCAGGGTCTGGAAGATCAGCCCGGGCCCGGCCCCGGGCTCCAGCCCGTGGGCGAACACGATCGGGAATATGGCCACGCCCGCGAGCAGCGCCACCGCAGTGTCCATGGCCGCGATATAGAAAGAGGTCCTGGCGATGGAGGCGTCCTTGGGCAGGTAGGAGCCGTAGACCATGATGGCGCCCATCCCCAGGCTCAGGGTGAAGAACGCCTGTCCCATGGCCGTCAGCACACCCCCGGCGGTGAGCTTGGAGAAGTCGGGCTTGAACATGAACTCCAGCCCCTCATCGAAGTGCCCTGTATTCATCGCATAGCCCACGAGAACCACCAGCAGGGCGCCGAGCAGCGGCATCAGCACCTTCACCGCCTGCTCGAGGCCCGACTTCACGCCCCGGGCCACCACCACGGTGGTCATCACCATGAAGATGGTGTGCCAGGCAAGGAGACGCTCGGGATCCGAGATCAGTCCGACGAAGATGCTCTCGGCGCCCTCCCCGGTCACGTTCGTGAAGGTGCCGGACGCCATGCGGAACACATAGGCCAGGGCCCAGCCCGCGATCACGCTGTAGTAAGAGATAATCAGGAAGCCTGCGACCACCCCGCTCCAGCCGATCAGCTGCCAGAAGCCGTGACGGCTCTCCTCGTGGGCCAGGGTGCGCATGGTGTTGATGGGGCTCTGGCGCCCCCGCCGACCGATCAGCACCTCGGACATCATCACCGGAATGCCGATCAGGGCGATGCAGAGCAGGTAGACGAGAACGAACGCACCCCCGCCGTACTCGCCGGTGATGTAGGGGAACTTCCAGATGTTGCCGAGTCCGACGGCCGATCCCGTGGCCGCCAGGACGAACATCAGGCGCGACGACCATTGCCCGTGGATCGAGGTGCGCTCTGTCATCGTGTCTCCCTCGGTTCTTCTTCGGATGCAGCCCCGAGCCCGGCCCGGCCCCCCGGGTCCGGCAATCCGGCGACAACTGAGGCGGGAGGCCCGGTATTCTCGGCGAATTCAGACCCGAGGACAAGAAACCCAGGCCGTGTGGCGCCGGCCCTCCCCCTCCCCTAAAATGCCCGTCCATGGCCAGGAAACCCAGCAAGCCGGGAGCCGGCGGATCGACGATTGCGCTCAACAAGAAGGCGCGGCACGACTTCTTCGTCGAGGAGCGCTTCGAGGCTGGGCTCGCCCTCGAAGGCTGGGAGGTCAAGAGCCTGCGCGCCGGGCGCGTGCAGATCAAGGAAAGCTACGTCACGGTGAAGGACGGCCAGGCTTACCTCTTCGGCGCCCACATCACCCCCCTGCCCACCGCCTCGACCCACGTGACGCCCGACCCCACGCGCACCCGCAAGCTGCTGCTTCACCGCCGGGAGCTCGACAACCTCATCGGCCTGACCGAGCGCCGCGGCTATACCCTGGTGCCGCTGGCCCTGTACTGGAAGCGGGGGATGGCCAAGGTCGAGATCGGCCTCGCCAAGGGCAAGAAGATGCACGACAAGCGCGCCACCGAGAAGGCGCGCGACTGGCAGCGCGAGAAGGAGCGCGTCCTCAAGCACGGCTGACCCGCGGGCGATGCCGCTTGCCGCGGAACTCCGGGGCCTCTAGACTGTCTTCTCAGTATCTCGGGGGGCGACTTGGCTTCGACGTGGGTCGCGAAACCTGAGGTGCATGCCGAGGGGCGGGTTACCTCGTAAATCCAGCCGCAAACTGATAGTTGCCAACGACGACAACTACGCACTCGCCGCTTAATACCCGGTAGGGTGCCGTCTGACTGGAGCCGTGCTTGTGCGTCCAGACATCAGGCGTCGATTCTCACAAGATCGCGGTGAAGCTCGTCCGGGGCGGATCCGCTAAAACCTCACCGGAATCGCCTTCAGCGTGCCCTGTCGGTCGGGCGGCTGAGGGTTAAAGACAATAGACTCGACTAAGCATGTAGATCCTCAGGCGGAGGATTTGCGGACGCGGGTTCGATTCCCGCCGCCTCCACCAGATAACTCCAGACAGGCCCTGATATATCAGGGCCTTTTTCTTTCTTAAAACCAATAAGTTACGAAGCGCTTGTGGGGAATCTCAGTCACCAACGCGATCAGTGTTCTTG
>JASFUT010000106.1:0-10159 GCA_050050175.1 Chromatiales bacterium | reverse complement strand
GGCGCTGCGGAGCAGGGCAACCTGCTCGCGCGCATCCCCGGCCTGAGGCAGAGCCCGGTGGATCCGGAGGCCGTTCCGGCGCGGAAGACCTCTCCCAGGCCGGCGCGGGCCGCGCCCCGCCCGCCGATGCGCTACCTGGAGACATCCGTGGGCGAGCTGGCGGATTACCTCGGGCGCGACGTGCGCATCCACACGCGACAGACCGACCGGGTGCGCAAGGGCGAGCTGGACTCGGTGAAGAACGGGGTGGTCACCGTGATGCGTCGGGTCGAGGGCGGGACCATGCTCATGCACGTTCCCATCGCGGACGTGGCGGTCGCCGAGGTGTATCGGCGCGAGGAGGCGCCGGCCCGCTGATTCGGGCCCGGGCCCTGCCTTGCCACCGGGCAGGTCGGAACAGCGGCGCCGTCCCTGGCGCCGCCGCGGGGGGCCGGCCGGGACGGATCCCGGCGCAGTTGCGTTCTGTCCCTCCTCAGGCGAGATTGGCGGCGAGAAAGAGACCGCCCGCCAGGGAGGCCAGCCCGCCGCCGATGCGCATCGCTGCGCCCTGCAATGCCTCCGAGCGCCGCGCCGCCAGATCGAGCAGGCGGATGCCTCCTACGACCACCGCGTACTGGATCAGCGAGAACCCGATCAGGTAGGCGAGCAGGGGCGTGGCCTCGGCGCCGACGATGGACTCGCCGTAGGCATAGCCGTGGAACAGCCCCGCGGCGGCGAACGCCGAGCCCAGCACCAGGGCTTCAGGCCGACGCCTGAGCACCACGGCCACCCCGCCCAGCAGGACCGACAGGGCGATCATGGTCTCCGCCAACGGCAGGGACGCCTGGGACAGGTGCAGCGCGGTGCCGCCCAGGGCGGCGGCGATGAAGGGGATCGGCAGCAGCCAGCGTGTACCCGAACGGAATGTATAGGCGAGCAGGGCCAGGACCAGGAGGAACGCGAAGTGGTCCAGTCCGATCACCGGGTGGGCGAGCCCGGAGAGGAGACCCTGCGAGAAGCTCTCGGGGGTGGCCCCGCCCATGGCGTGGTGGGCCTGCGCGGGAGCGGCGGCGAGGGCGCTCAGGCAGGCGCCCAGGCGCAAGAGCCTGCTCGGGGAGTGGGGAATGAACGGCTTGGTCGTCATGGCTTACACCTCTCGTGCTGGGTTCGTCGGTTTGGGGTCCCTGGGGTCTGATTGATTCGGGTCGTGCGCCCGGGGGCTCATCCGTGGCTCCCGGGGAAATGGAGGGTCTGGACCAGTCCGCTGACGGTGCCGGCGGCGAGCCGGCCCTCGCCGGACCAGGCCAGAGCCGTGATCTCGCCGTCGAGATCGAGCTCGTGGAGGGGGGCGCCGTCGGCGGTCCAGGCGCACAGGCGGCCTGCCCGGTCGCCGGAGACGAGCAGGTCGCCGCCCGGCGCGTAGGCCAGCGCGGTGACCGCAGCCTGGTGTCGGCGCAGGGGTGTCGCACGCTGGCCGCCGGCCGCGAAGAAGCGCCAGAGCACCACCTCGCCGCCGCCGGCCGTGGCGACGGCGTCGCGCCTCGGGTCCCAGGTCAGGCAGGAGACCTTGCCCGGATAGCCCTTCATCGTGAGCTGGCGGGCCCCCGCCCGGCGGTCGCGACGCCAGACCTGGAGGAAGCCGTCCTGCGTGCCCGCGGCCAGGGCGGAGCCGGCACGGTTCCAGCCGAGCGACACGGCCGCTCCCGGGAAGGCGAGCAGGCGCTCGGGCCCCTGCTGTCCCAGGCGCCAGAGATGGACGCCTTTGTTGGCAGCGCCGGCGAGGCGCCGCCCGTCGGGCGCCCAGGCCAGCCCGAGCACCGGCGGGCCGCCGCTCCAGGTCTGAAGCGGGGAGCCGTTCCTCCACAGCCGGATGCCTTCCCCCGTCGCGGCGGCGAGCAGCTGCCCGTCCGCGCTCCAGTCCAGGTGCTCGATCCAGCCCGGGCCTTGGGCAAGGAGCTCGGCTCGGCCGTCGTCGGCCCACAGCCGTACGCAGCCGTCTTCCCCGGCGCTGGCCAGCCGCCCGGCGCGCGGCTGAGGCCTGATCCGGGTCACGCCGCCCCCGTGGGCTGCGGGTGCCTCGGCGCGGACCGCGCCGGCCCCGTCGAGCCAGACCAGGGCGCCGTCGGCCGAGCCCGCTGCCAGGCTGTCCGCGCCGGTCCAGGCCAGGTCCGCCACGGCGTCGCCAAGGCGCACGCGCCAGAGCGCTTCCGGGACGCGCGCGGGGGTGCGCTCGGCTAGAGCAGGCATGAGCGCAGTCCGTCCCGAAGCAGCTCGCGGTCGAGGTCCCTGCCGATCAGCACCAGCTGGCTCTCCCGGGTCTCGTGGGCCGCCCAGGGCCGCCCCTTCTGGCCGTCGAAGAGCATGTGCACCCCCTGGAAGACGAAGCGGTTGGCGTCGCCCGCCAGGCTGAGCACGCCCTTCATGCGGAAGATGTCGGTTCCGCGGGTGCGAAGCAGGTCCACCACCCAGCGCTCGAACCGGTCCGGGTCCAGGCTTCCCGGGAGCCGCAGCCCCACCGAGCCCACGCTCTGGTCGTGCTCGTGGGGGCTGGCGTAGCGCTCCTCGCCCACCGGGTGGACCGGCGTTCCGTCGTCGCGCTCGAGGACCATGGCGAACTCTTCCGGGAGGTGCTGGGTGAACAGCACATAGGTCCCGGTCTTGCCGATGAGGATCCGCGCCTCCGCGCCCTGCTCCGGATCGACGTTCAGGCGGTGGAGGCTGTCGCCGGCCACCAGGCCGCAACCCTTCCCGGGGGGCACCGGATCACCGGAGTAGAGAAGGATGCCGTCGCGCTTCCAGGCGTCGAACATGGCCGGGTCGTGCAGCCCCGGGCCGCCGAGGACCAGGTCGATGGTCGGGTCGGGCCCGGGGCCGAGCCGCAGGCGGTACTCGCCCGGCTCCAGCTCGTAGAGTCCCGCCCACTCGAAGGGGAGTTCCTCGCGCAGCAGATCGGGTGTCTCCGCGGCCCGGGCCTGCAGGTCGAAGGCGCGGATGCCGAGGATCAGGTCGAGGTCGATTGCACCCTGGACGGTGCTGTAGACCCGGGCCATGCGGTTCAGACCGGTGACGTGCGACTCGACGGCAGCGAGCTCGCCCGCATCCACCAGGTCGCTCTTGTTCAGCAGGATGACGTCACCGAAGGCGAGCTGGGCCATGCATTCCGGGCTGTCCGTGTGCTGAAGGACGTGCCGGGCGTCCACCAGGGTGACGATGGCGTCCAGGCGCAGCTTGGACTTCATCTCCTCGTCCATGAAGAAGGTCTGGGCGACGGGCGCCGGGTCGGCCATCCCGGTGGTCTCGATCAGGATGTGGTCGAAGCGGTGCTTTCGGCGCATCAGCCGGGCGAGGATACGGATCAGATCGCCCCGGACGGTGCAGCAGATGCAGCCGTTGTTCATCTCGAACACTTCCTCGTCCGACTGCACCACGAGCTCGTGGTCGATGCCGATCTCGCCATACTCGTTCTCGATCACCGCGATGCGCTTGCCGTGGTGCTCAGTGAGGATGCGGTTCAGCAGGGTGGTCTTCCCGGAGCCCAGAAAGCCGGTGAGCACGGTGACCGGGACCCGGTCGTCGGCGGGCTCCACCCCGGGCTGGCTGGGCTCCATGGCCATGGGCTCTTGTGCACAGGCGGTCATCGGCGGGCTCCTCCTCGCGTCCTCAGGGGCGGCTCACGGCTTGCAGCGCGCGCGGCGCCTGCGCCGCGGCGCCGGTCCGCGCCGGATTGACCGGCCGGGGGAAGGCGCGCTCACCGGCGGTCTCCGCGGTCGGCGCCCCGCCCTCGTCCGACGGCCCGCCGGAGAGCTCTCGGGAGCGGGTCACCAGGAAGTCCACCAGATGGTTGCGGATCGGGTAGTACGCGGGGTCGTGGATGATGGTGGTACGCCGGCGTGGCCGGGCGATCTCCACCTCGACCGACTCCGCCACCCGGGCGTGGGGGCCGTTGGTCATCAGCAGGATGCGGTCGGCCAGCAGGATCGCCTCGTCCACGTCGTGGGTGATCATGAAGACGGTCTGGCTGGTCTCGCTCCATATCTTCAGCAGCTCGTCCTGGATGGACCCGCGGGTCAGCGCGTCGAGGGCGCCGAAAGGCTCGTCGAGGAGAAGCAGCTTGGGCTCGATGGCGAAGGCGCGGGCGATGGACACGCGCTGGCGCATGCCGCCCGAGAGCTGGGAGGGCTTGCGGTGCTCGGCCCCGCCGGTCAGACCCACCATCTCGAGGTACTTGTAGCTGTGCTCGCGCACATGCTGCTTGGTCCAGCGGGGCCAGCGCGACTGCACCGCGAAGATCACGTTGCTCAGCGCTGACAGCCACGGCAGCAGGGAGTAGTTCTGGAAGACTACGCCCCGGTCCAGGCTGGGGCCGCCGATCTCCTTGCCGTCCATGATGACGGCCCCCTCGGAGGGCGTGTCGAGCCCGGCCAGCACGTTCAGGATGGTGGACTTCCCGCAGCCCGAGTGCCCGATGATGCAGATGAACTCGTTCTTCTCGACGCCGAAGTTGACGTTGTCGAACACCGTGAGCTCGCCCTCCTTGGCGGGAAAGCGCTTGGCCAGGTCTTCCACTTCGAGGAAGGGATGCGTCATGGGTCACCTCATTCGGAGTACTGCACGGCGCGGGTGGCCAGGGACAGGGCCATGTCGAGCAGCATCCCGACCACGCCGATCATGAGAATGGAGAAGATCACGCTGGTGAGGTCGAGGTTGTTCCACTCGTTCCAGACGTAGTACCCGATCCCGGTCCCGCCCACGAGCATCTCGGCGGCGACGATGACCAGCCAGGCGATGCCGATGGAGATGCGCATGCCCGTGAGGATGGTCGGCGCCGCGGCGGGGAGGATCACCAGGAACGCGGTGCGCAGGCGCGAGAGCTCATGGGTACGGGCCACGTTCACCCAGTCCCTGCGTACGCCGGCCACGCCGAAGGCGGTGTTGATCAGCATGGGCCAGATGGAGCAGATGAAGATCACGAAGATGGACGAGGCCTCGGAGTCCTTGATGATGAACAGGGCCAGCGGCATCCAGGCGAGCGGAGAGATCGGCCTCAGCACCTGTATGAAAGGGTTGAGCGCCTTGTGCATCAGGGGCGACATGCCGATCAGAAATCCGATGGGGATGGCGATCAGGGCGGCCATCAGGTAGCCGGCGAGCACCCGGTATATGGAGTAGGCGAGCTGAATGCCGATGCCCTTGTCGTTCGGGCCCTTGTCATAGAAGGGATTGGAGAGCTCTTTCACCGCCAGGCCGATGACGTCCGACGGGGGCGGCACCCGCGCCTCCTGGTCCGCCCCGCCCATCAGCAGCTCGTACTCGGTCAGGGCCTTGTCCTGGTCCGGTGGCTGGTTGAGTCCCTCCCAGATGCCCAGGAGGAGGGCGAGAAAGACGACGGAGAGAACGGCGGCCCGGAGATTCAGGGATTGAAGCATGATGACCTCTCTGCGCTCGTGCGGCGGGGCCGGAGCCCCGCCGCGGTCCGGCGCTCAGGTGCGCTTGATTGCGAAGCTCTCGACGTAGGCCTCCGGCGCCGCCGGATCGAACGTCTTGCCCATGATCTCGTAGGACTCGTAGGTGTGATCCGGCACCGGATAGCCGAGGTCCTTCATCATCTTTCCGGCGTCGGAGGCCAGATACACCTCCTCGGCGATCTCGCGGTAGTTGATGTCGCCCTCGACGTAGCCCCAGCGCTTCATCTGGGTGAGGATCCAGACGGCCATCGAGTGCCAGGGGAAGGGGTCGAAGTCGATGCGGTCGGGGACGTCCTGCACGTTGCCCAGGCCGTCGGCGAACCGTCCCGTGAGCACCTGCTCGATCACCGGGACCGGCTGGTTCAGGTAGTTCTTGGGCGCGATCGCCTTGGAGATCTCCTTGCGGTTGTTCTGGTCGGACGAGTAGTGGGTGGCGTCGACGATGGACTTGAGGAGCGCGGAGTAGGTGTTCGGCAGCTCGGTGGCGAACTTGTCGGAGCAGGCGAAGGCGCAGCAGGGGTGCCCGGGCCAGATGTCCTTGGTCAGGATGTGGATGAAGCCCACCTTCTCCCAGACCGCGCGCTGGTTGAACGGGTCCGGCGAGAGATAGCCGTCCAGGTTGCCGGCGCGCAGGTTGGCCACCATCTCGGGCGGCGGCACCACGCGGATCTGGATGTCCTTGTCCGGGTCGATGCCGTGCTCCGCCACGTAGTAGCGCAGCAGGAAGTTGTGCATCGAGTAGTCGAAGGGCACGCCGAACTTGAAGCCCTTCCAATCCTTGGGATCGCGCTTGTCCTTGTGCTTGATGTGCAGAACGATCGCCTGCCCGTTGATGTTCTCCACGGCCGGCATGCGGAAGGGCATGGCCGTGGAGCCGGCCCCCATGGAGATGGCGAGCGGCATGGGCGTGAGCATGTGCGAGGCGTCGTATTCGCCCGCCAGGGACTTGTCCCGCGCGACCGCCCAGCCTGCGGTCTTGATCACGTCCACGTCCAGACCGTACTTCGCGTAGAAGCCCATGGGGTGGGCCATGATGATGGGCGTGGCGCAGGTGATGGGGACGAAGCCCACCTTGAGCTTGCTCTTCTCCGGCTTGCCCATGCTCTCCTTGACCGCCGCCTTTACCGCGTCCATGGGCAGCAGCGAGCCGATGATCCCGGCGAGCGCCCCGCCGCCGACCATGCGCATGAAGCCCCGCCGGCTCATGTCGTCGTGGCCGAAGATGCCGCGGACCACCGCACTTTCCACCAGCCGGTCCAGGATGTCCTCCGGGGAGTCCAGGGGATTGGGGTCGTTGGCGTTGCCGGAGGCGTTGACGGGACCCGCGGGCGCTCCGGCGACGTAACCGGGCACCTCAGCCGTCCCGCTGCCCTCGAAGACCGCCCGTTCCAGGCGCTCGGTCAGCTCGGTCTCCGAGCACTCGTACTGCGTCTGAACCTGCTCGCGCTGAAACACGCAGATCGGACAGTTGCACGTCGGACCGTGCTGGAGGTCGGTATCGGAATCGTACGGATTCCCGAGGCTCTTGAAGGTCATGTGCTACCCCTTTTTCGGGTTGAGGATGTCCGGGATTGCAGGGCCGCCTGTCACCCGGCCGCGGCGGTGCCCGTGGCGGTCCACTGGCACGGGTCGTGCAGTGATCGCAGCGGGTGGCGCCGCCGCCCGCTGTCACCGGGCCGATGGACCGAATCAAGGCACAGGGATGCACCATCCGGAGGGCAGGCCGCACCTCAGGGGTGCGCCTGCGGAACATTGCTCCGGGCTCCGGTCCGCTTCGCCGCAGCGGTCGTCCGAAGGGGGTACAGAATGCGTGCCAAGTTGCCTGCTCTTTCTGAAGTACTTGATCCAGTTCGAAAAAGGTCACCTTCCTCGCGTCGTTTGCCGACTACGCAGGATCGTAATTCACGAAATCTCGTAACCTGCGCTACGCATCGTCGTAGGCCGGGAGGGGCCGTGGAGCGCCGCCCATGAGCGCCAACGCCCTTACTGTGCGCAGCCGTGTCGGGCCGAACCTGGACGAGGGGACGCTCCGGGCGCTGTTCGACCGGAGTCCGGAGGCCCTGCTCCTGATCGATCCATTCGGCGACCGCATCCTCGCGGCCAACCGTCGGGCCGAGGCCCTGCTCGGCTACGGCCGTGGGGAGTTGCCGGGGCTGCGTGCGAGCAGTCTGCACCGGGACGGGCTGTCGGCCCTGGTGGTGTTCACCGAGTCCGTGCTGGCGAACGGCTCGGGCTGGACCAGCGAGCTCGGCTGCGCGCGCAAGACCGGCGAGGTCCTCAGCATCGAGCACCATGCGGTCGCCGTGCCCTGGGAAGGAGGCGAGGCCATTCTGGCGAGCCTGCGGGATCTCGAGGAGGTGAACCGGCGATTCGACAAGGCGAAGGCGAACGATTTCGTGCGCCGCGGCCTGGCGGAGTGGCGACGGGTGGAGCGCCTGTTCCAGGACCTGGAGCGCGAGAACCAGCTGATCCTTGGCGCCGCGGGGGAGGGGATATACGGCGTCAACGCCCGTGGCATCACCACCTTCGTCAATCCTGCGGCCGAGCGCATGCTCGGCTGGTCGGCCGACGAGCTGGTGGGGCGCAACATGCACGCCATGGTGCACCACTCCCACCCCGATGGGCGCGGCTACTCGGAGGACGACTGCCCCATCTTCGCCGCGTTCCGGGACGGCGCGGTCCACCGGATCGGCAACGAGGTGTTCTGGCGCAAGGACGGCACCTCCTTCTACGTGGAGTACACCAGCACGCCCATCCGGGAGGACGGCCGGCCGGTGGGCGCGGTGATCGTGTTCCGGGACGTGAGCGACCGAAAGCGGGCGGAGGCCGAGCTGCGCGCGGCCCTCGACGAGGTGGAGCGCCTCAAGCGCAAGCTGGAGCTGGAGAACGAGTACCTGCAGGAGGAGATCCGCCAGGACCGCGACCACCATACCATCGTGGGGCGCAGTCGGGCCGTCCGGGAGGTGATACGGCAGGTCGAGCTGGTGGCGCCCACGGGCGCCAACGTGCTCATCACCGGTGAATCGGGCACGGGCAAGGAGCTCATTGCCGGGGCCATCCACGAAAGCAGCGACCGCCGCGACCGGCCCCTGATCCGGGTGAACTGCGCCGCGGTGCCCCGGGACCTGTTCGAGAGCGAGTTCTTCGGTCATGTAAAGGGCGCCTTCACCGGGGCGGTCAATCACCGCGCCGGCCGCTTCGAGCTGGCCGACGGCGGCACGCTCTTCCTGGACGAGGTCGGCGAGATCCCACTGGAGCTCCAGGGGAAGCTCCTGCGGGTGCTCCAGGAAGGCCAGTTCGAGCGGGTGGGCGAGGAGCGCACCCGCCAGGTGGACGTGCGGGTGATCGCCGCTACCAACCGGGACCTCGAGGCCGAGGTGGACGCGGCGCGGTTCCGGCGCGACCTCTTCTTCAGGCTCAATGTATTCCCGATCGAGTCAGCGTCCCTGCGCGAGCGGGTCGAGGACATCCCGCTGCTCGCCGGCCACTTCCTGGAGAAGGTCTGCCGCCGCTTCGGCGTCACGGGGCTGCGGCTGACCCAGGCGGACGTGCTGCGGCTGCAGGGCTACGACTGGCCGGGCAACGTCCGGGAACTGGAGAACGTGATCGAGCGGGCGGTCATCGTGTCACGGGGAGGCCCGCTCAGGCTGAACCTGCCCGAGCGTGAGGCCGCGGGGGAGGCCGGGGCGGCCGATCCGCCGGCGGGTGGACCTGACCCGGATCTCATGACCGAGGCGGATCGCAGGCGGCGGGACCGGGAGATGATCGTACGCGCCCTGCGCCAGACCGGCGGCAAGGTATTCGGAGAGGCCGGGGCCGCCCAGCTGCTGGGCGTCAAGCCCACGACGCTGGCATCCCGGATCAAGCGTCTGGGCATCGACAAGGACGAGGTCAGAGCCGCGCGCCAGGATGCCGAGCAGGGCGGGCATCCCGCTCCGGGATGGGGCGTGGGGCCGAGTCCGCGGGGCCTGATGCCCTGATCCGGTGCGTTGCGCCTGCGTTCGCAACCGGTCTGCCTGTGGGAGCGGGGGTCGCTCGGCGCGTCCCTGCGCCTCGGCCCTCCAGGGCCGGCGCGAAGAGCCCTCTCCGGGCGGGCCTGTCAGGCCGCGATGGCCCTCGGCTGCTCGCCGCCTGGAAGGCGCCACCCATGGGCCTTGCGGCGGCCCCTCTTACCAGGACTTGTAAGGCAGGAACTTGCCGTTCAGCGTGACCACCACGCGGTCGCCCTTGGGGTCTTCCTGCTTGTCGATGTTCAGGGAGAAGTCGATGGCGCTCATGATTCCGTCCCCGAACTTCTCGTGAATAAGCTCCTTGATGGTCTCCCCGTAGACGCCCACGATCTCGTACCAGCGGTAGATCACGGGATCGGTGGGCACGATCTTGTCCCAGCTCTTGTGGGGGAACGCCTGCAGGGCGTCGGAGACCTCGGGACCCAGGCCCAGGGCGCCGGCCAGCGCGTCGGCCTTGTCCGCGGCCAGGCTGTTCATGCCCAGACACGCGGAGCAGGTGAACTCGGCAGACAGGCCGACCTTCCCCGCGATGTCCTCCCAGGTCATGCCCTTGGCCTTCTTGGCGGCGAGGATCGCCTCTTTCATCGCGCTCTTTTCCATGGATTACCTCTTCGGTCGGTGGCTCAGGGACGTCTATCCGCCCATAGGCGTAGCAAGAGCGGTGCCAAAGGCAGGGGATGCCCGGGAGACCGAAGCGGCGCCCCC